>JAKSKQ010000025.1 GCA_024401675.1 Bacteroidales bacterium
TGTACGCACTTTTTTTTATTCTCCAAACTTTTCTGCACTTTTTTTGAAAAATTTTTGAAGAAAAGTGAAAATTCTCCCCTACTGAGGGTGAATATCCATCCGGATGCGCCTGTAAGATGGATGGAGATTGTTGATTCTGCCTCCGAGATTTTTCACGAACCCCATAGGTATTCCCTTATATAATAACAGGACAATTCCCACCGGGGCGCCGTCCAACTTGAAACTGTCCTTATGAAGGTACGAAAGCGCCATCTCTTTTGTAACTCCGACCGAAGGGTATGAGTCCGGACGGAAGTCCACGCAAAGCGCCAGATCCTCGTCCGGTACAAAATCACGACCTTTGAGAAGACCGAGAGTGCAGCCGGAATGCAGGACGGAAAGATTGCCGTACAGGTATTCCACATCCTGTGCAAGATGTGACGGGAGAGCCACGAACATATCGGAACGGCGCATACAGACATAAGACCCGGAAAGCAGCCGGGGAAGCATCGCATCCATTGTGCGGCACTCCGGCGATGTCCGGGACGAGTTCCTGCCGGGGCGCATTTTCAAAACCGGGGAAGAAGATGTCTTCCTCAGCACAGCGCAATACTGCCCCTCCCCCGGCACAAAGCCGGGAACCAGGCTCAGACCATATCCGGTGCGTATGATTTCTTCCGGCATTTCTCCGGAGTCCAAGGGTTCAGCCCCGAGATTGTCACATATCCAACGGACATTGTCATCATTTTCGACTTTATTGAAGGTGCAGGTCGAGTAGATGAGCAGCCCCCCCTCCCTCAGGCACGGCCACATATCCGAAACGATTCTGCGCGAACGGGCCGCACACAAATTCACATTATCTTCCGACCACTGGGCGAGAGAGTCAGGTTCCTTCCGGAACATTCCCTCCCCCGAGCACGGTACATCTGCCACGACTATGTCAAAATATCCGCCGAGCGTCCCGATGCGCTGAGGATCGCAGCCTGTCACCACTACTGACGGGTCCCCCCATCTCGCCACGTTGTCCGCAAGAACAGTGGCACGTGACTTCACCGGTTCGTTGGCGACGAGAACAAATCCGTTTCCGAACATTTCCCGGGCGGATGCCGCAAGATCAGTGGATTTACCGCCGGGAGCTGCGCACAGATCGAGTATTCGCAGCGGTTCCCCGCCCCTTTTGCACTCCGGAGCGAGACGGCGGAAAACCTCCCCCACTATCATTGAAGAAGAGTCCTGGACATAATAGGCACCGCAGTGAAACAGAGGATGCAGGGTGAACACCGGACGCCGGGCCAGTATATGGGCGAAACCGTTCCATCGGACAGGCTCCGAGCCCTCGAGAATGGGGAGAACGGCCGGTTTCGACGGATTGGTACGCACACAGGTCGAAGGTGCACCGTCAAAAGAAGCAAGTGCAATCTCGGCGCGGGATTTTCCGATTGCCTCGGAAAGCATTTCCACGAAACGGGAAGGGACCTGCATATCAGAAGCCGAATTTGGAAGGATCGATTCCGGACATCATGGAAGGGTCCACCCCTTCCGGCATTTTTCCATTGGAAATATCGACAAGAGAGTCCACCATCTTGTCAAGGGCGCCCTGGATTTTCGGGCCGACGAACATTTTCATCATCATATCCAGTTCGGCGTCAAGTTCTATGGAGAACTCAGTGTCGCTTCCTGCAGCATCGAAATGCAAAGCCACATGGAAAGCCACAGGAGAGCCGTAATCGACAAGCTCGATTGATGAATAAGGCACGCGGGAAAGCACTTTCGCGCCTATGTTCATTCCGGACACATTGACCGAAACAGTATCGAAATCCGCCTGCACCATGGACTTCTTGTCTTCAGGAAGCATTTCCCGGAAATGCCGCATGTCGCAGAACGCCATATATAATTCATAAGGAGCCTTTCTGACGACGCCTTTTTTGCTTTTGTAAGAACTAACTGACATTTTATTATATTTGTACTCTGATTTTGACAAAGTGCAAATTTAACAAAATTCAAATAATGCGCAGAATCTACTTCCAGAAGCGTTGCATTTCCATCTGTTCCTATCTCACCGAACAGAATGTGCTCGCCGACCCCAATGCCGTCCAGTATGTCGGGAAGTTCGACATAGCCGCTCTGGTCGAGATGTTCGAGAACTCGGAGAGCCTGCGGCACATCTACATTCCGGTGGCAGACGAAGAAGCTACATTCAGGGAAATATGTTCGAATTTCAAGGAAGTCAATGCTGCCGGAGGGCTCATCTCCAACCGGAGGGGCGATTTTCTTCTGATACAGAGGACCGGAATGTGGGACCTGCCGAAGGGACACCAGGAAGAAGGAGAAGACATAAGGGAGACTGCGGTGAGGGAAGTCAGCGAGGAGACCGGACTTGGGGAAATAATTCCGGGCGACCTGATATGCATCACCAACCACTGTTATATAAGGGATGGGATCTGGCATCTCAAGCACACCTACTGGTACAACATGCTGTACAACGCCCCGACAGAACTTGTGCCGCAGAGGGAAGAGGACATTTCTGTCGCCGCATGGGTGGCCAAATCAAGCCTTCCGTCCTTCCTGACCAACACTTTCCCGTCAATCGCCGAGGTGTTCAAAGAGGCAAAAGTCTGAAAAAGGCCAGTATTTGAAACATTTTCCGGAAAACTTCGTATAACTTCTTGTTGCAACAAATATCAGGCACATGAAGTTATCACAATTCCAATTCGACCTTCCCAAATCCAAGATAGCCAAAGAACCGGCCTTCTGGAGGGATGAATGCAAGATGATGGTCATCCACAAGGATACCGGTGAAATCGAGCACAAAATTTTCAAAAATATAATAGACTACTTCGGGAAAGGGGACACTTTCGTCCTCAACGACACCAAAGTCTTCCCGGCGCGTCTCTACGGCAACAAGGAGAAGACCGGAGCATCCATTGAAGTGAATCTTCTCCGCGAACTGGGGAAAGAGCAGAGACTCTGGGATGTAATTGTCGAACCGGCGAGGAAAATCCGTATCGGGAACAAACTTTATTTCGGTGAAGATGATTCCCTTGTCGCCGAAGTCATAGACAACACCACTTCGAGAGGACGTACTCTGAGATTCCTCTTCGACGGAAGTTACGAAGAATTCAAGGAAACTCTCTATTCTCTCGGGCAGACACCCGTCCCCCTGTGGGTCAAGGAAACTCCAGGACCTGAAGATGCCGAGAACTATCAGACTATTTTCGCAAAGCACGAAGGTGCGGTGGCTGCACCGGCCGCAGGACTTCACTTCAGCCGAGAACTTTTCAACAGAATGATTCTCGCTGACATCGACAAGGCCTTCATCACTTCCCACATGGGAATCGGTCATTTCCGTTCAGTGGATGTCGAGGACCTTTCAAAGCACAAAATGGATTCCGAGAGACTGATTATCACTCAGGAGAACGCCGATATCATCAACGCCACCAAGAATTCCGGCAACAAGGTGCTTGCAGTCGGGGTGACAGTGCTCCGCGCGCTTGAGACTTATGTCACGACCAAGGGAGAAGTCAATCCGTTCGACGGATGGACCAACAAATTCATATTCCCTCCTTATCAGTATGTGATTCCCGACGCCGCCGTCTCCAACTTCCATCTTCCCGGCTCGACTATGCTTATGGCCGTCGCCGCCTTCGGTGGATTCGACAACGTCATGAAAGGCTATGAAATCGCTCTCAAGGAAGACTACAAATTCGGTCCCTACGGTGACGCGATGCTGATTATCTGAAAAAAATCACGTTTTTCTACATCTTTTCAGACCGGAAAAACGAAAAATCACAAAAAATCCACAAATCCGCCTCCCGGAGTTTTCCGGATGGCGGATTTGACATATATTGCGGCATCAATCATAAATACAAGGAAATGGATTTTGATGAAAAATGCTGCGAATGTGCTCTGAACGACATCTTCGGTTTCGAACCGAGAGTGGCCCGCGCGCTGATGGACAACCTCGGCAGCGCAAAGGCTGTGTTCGACATGAGCACGGAGGAAAAAGACATGCTGCTGGGGCCCTTCTCGAAATACAAGGGACTTCTGACAATCGCAACTGTAGAAAAATGTGCGGACAGGCTTTCGGAACTGGAAAAGGGGCTTTATCGGTTCATAGGTATAGGGGACGAGGACTATCCGGTCCTCCTGAAAGAATGTGAGGACGCCCCTGTCGGGCTATATATGAAATGCGTCTCTCCCCCATCTGAAGTATTCGGGAGGAAGGACTACATTTCCGTGGTTGGGACACGCGATCTGTCATCATACGGAGAGCAGTGGTGCCGGGAATTCGTCACCGAACTGGGGAATTGCCCAGGCGGCGCCCCCACTGTCGTCAGCGGGCTGGCCTTGGGAGTGGATATAACCGCGCATACGGCCGCCTTGGATTCTGGGATTCCGACCATTGCCGTAATGGCCACCGGGATAGACTCGGTATATCCGTTCAGACACGGTTACCAGGCTTCGCGGATTGCGGAAAGTCCGTGCTCCGCCCTTGTTACGGACTACCCTCCCGGCACTTCACCGGTTGCCGCCAATTTTCTCAGGCGCAACAGAATCATCGCCGGGCTCAGCCGCAGCACCATCCTTGTGGAAAGCAAGATCCGGGGTGGCGGAATGGTCACCGCATCCATGGTATCGTCTTATGGCAGAGACCTTTACGCACTCCCCGGGCGCTGCGAAGACATCCGGTCGCGGGGATGCAATCATCTGATATCCGCCAAACTCGCGGACGCCATAGAGGACATTCCCTCCCTGATAAGGAGCCTTGGACTGGAGTTCGGCGGGCAGAGAGCGAAAAGGGACCCTCTCCGGATGGCGAAGGAAGAATATTCCAAAGCCGGCAATAATCTGAAAAGGGTCGAGGACCTGACATCGGTGCTCTCCCTGATAAAGAACAGGCGGGGAATAAGCATACCCGAATTGCAGGAAGAGACCGGTTTTTCTTACGAATATGTCACAAGATTGGTGATGATGCTGGAAACGGACGGCTTTGTGGAAGTGGATTTGCTCCAGCGTTGTTCCATGTGCGGCAAATAATTGTTATTTTTGCAGGATGATGACATTCTGCGACACTCATACACATCTATATGATCCGGAAGCCTATGGTTTTCCGGACGGTTGCGCGGATGCTGTCAGGCGTGCTGTCAGTTCAGGAGTCTCCACTCTGATTCTTCCGGACTGCAGTTCGGCGCAGCGGGAAATGATGTTCAGCCTCGCCGGAATGTTCCCCGATGTCTGTCACCCTTGCATTGGGCTGCATCCCACAGAATTCACAGCCGGGAACTGGAAGGACGAGCTGGACAAAGTGCTGGAACTTTCAGGCAGGAAGGACATTGTCGCAATCGGAGAAATCGGCATGGACCTCTACTGGTCGAAGGAATTGCTGGAAGAGCAGAAGGAAGTTTTTGAAAGGCAGCTGGTCCTCGCCGAAGAAACTTCTCTGCCGGTGATAATCCACAATCGCGAAGCTACAGCCCCGATTCTTGAAATTCTCAGAAGGCACAAGGGGCTCAGAGGAGTGTTCCACGCATATAGCGGAAGCATTGAGACCTGGCGTGAGATCTCATCTCTCGGAGACTGGTTCATCGGAGTCGGCGGCGTGCTCACTTTCAAGAAGGCTTCAATAGCCGAAACAGTGAAAAACATTCCCTTGAGCCGCATTCTCCTCGAAACAGACTCCCCTTACCTGACTCCGGTGCCGCATCGCGGGGAAAGGAATGAAAGTGCTTATATACCGCTGATTGCGCAGCGTTTGTGCGAATTGACAGGAGTTCCTGTCGAAGAAATCGCGGCACAAACGACACAAAATGCCCGGAATCTTTTTGCCTTATGAGTTTTTTTTGCTAAATTGCACCGATTTTGAAATAGCAAATCATAGTAAACAACAAATAAATCATTTAACACTCAAAAACAATTATGAAAAAAATTTTCATGTTTTTGGCAGTTGCCGGCCTGATGGCCGTTTCTGCTCAATTTGCATCCGCTCAGGAATCTGCAGCCCCTCAGGCTACGACTACCGAGGCTGCTGCCGCTGACGAGGAGTTTGACCCGTTCAATGCTCCCAAGGAGGATGTGCCCTTCCATCAGGCAATCAAAACAAAGTTCATTGAGGGTGGTGCAGGCTTCATGACCCTGGTCATGATCTGCCTTGTACTCGGTCTTGCTCTCGCAATCGAGCGTATCCTCTATCTTTCTCTTTCCAAGACTAACACCAAGAAGCTCCTCGAGGATATCGAAGCCGCTCTTCAGAACGGTGGTGTCGAGGCAGCCAAGGACATCTGCCGCAACACTCGCGGACCTATCGCAAGCATCTTCTACCAGGGCCTTCTCCGTATGGACCAGGGCATTGAAGTTGTCGAGAAATCAGTCGTTTCATATGGTTCAGTTCAGATGAGCCTCATGGAGAAAGGACTTTCATGGATTTCCCTCTTCATCGCCATCGCCCCTTCACTCGGATTCCTCGGAACAGTTGTCGGCATGATCCAGGCCTTCGATGCCATCCAGGTTGCCGGTGATATTTCCCCGAACATCGTTGCAGGCGGTATGAAGGTCGCCTTGATCACAACCGTCGGCGGTTTGATCGTTGCCGTTATCCTTCAGCTCTTCTACAACTACATCCTTTCCCAGATCGATACTCTCTCCGTTGATATGGAGGACGCATCAATCTCACTCATCGATGTTCTGGTTAAATACAACGAGAAAAAATAAGTTCGACAATGTACACTAAAATCGCGAAATACATATCTCTGGCTCTGATTCTTGTCAGCGTTGTAGGATTTGTAGCGGCTGCCGCCACCGGATTCACTGACGCCGGTGTCAACGTCATTCTCTACATCTCTTACGCCATGGTGGCACTCGGAATCATTGCGATCCTCGGCATCGGCATCGCCGTCGATGCGAAGGTGGATCCCAAGGGCCTGGTAAGATTAGGCATTATCGTGGTTGCCGCCATTGCGCTTATCGGCATTGCATATCTGATTGCCCCCGGTACAGCGCCCCTCGACTACCATGGCGAGATGCCTACTCAAGGTGAGCTCATCCTCACGGACACAGTGCTCAATCTGACCTATTTCTCTGTATTTGCCGCAATCGCAGCCATCATCTTCGGCATTGTTTACGGTAAAGTAAAGGGAAACAAATAAAAGATTACTATGGGTAAACACAAGACTCCGGAAATCAATTCAAGTTCTACGGCCGACATCGCGTTCCTGTTGCTGTGCTACTTCCTGATGACAACCACCATGGACCAGCAGTCAGGCCTTCAGCGCCGTCTCCCTCCCATGCCCAATGAGCAGCAGAAGGTGGAGGACCAGAAGGTCAACAGGCGTAACATCATCGTAGTGAAGATCAATTCAGCTGACAGGCTTTTCGCCGGAAGCGAACCGATGGACCTCATTTACTTGAAAGACAAGATCAAAGAGTTCCTTACCAACCCCAACAACGATCCCAGCCTTCCTGAAAAGGAAGTGAAGACACTTGACATAATCGGAGAATATCCGGTATCCAAGGGCGTCATTTCACTCCAGAATGACCGTGGTACAAGTTACCAGGCCTATATCGCAGTTCAGAACGAACTTGTAAAGGCCATCAACGAGCTTCGTGACGAACTTTCAATTGCAAAGTTCGGAAAGAAGTACATCAAGCTTGAAACCGCGGAGCAGGAAGTTATCAGAAAGGCCATTCCTCAGAATATTTCCGAGGCAGAGCCTAAGGACGTTTCAAAGAAATAATATATAAGGAGAACAGTTATGTCAAAATTCGGTGGACGCAATAAAAAGGAGATGCCGGCAATCAGTACTTCATCACTGCCGGACATCGTGTTCATGCTCCTGTTCTTCTTTATGGTGACCACGCAGATGCGCCAGTCAGAAGCCAAGGTTATCGTGAAGATTCCCGAAGCTTCCGAGGTCGCCAAGTTGGAAAGGAAGGACCTTGCTTCATATATCAACATCGGTATGCCCGCCAAACATCTTCAGGCACAGTACGGTACCGAATCACGTATCCAGCTCAATGACTCATTCAAGAACACAGCTGATATCCGTGACTTCATCGCCGCCGAGCGTGACTCCAAGAGCGAGGCTGACAGGCAGTTCATGACAGTGGTCATCAAGGCCGATGAGGAAGTGAGGATGGGTATTATCACCGACGTGAAGCAGGAGCTCCGCAGGTGCTCCGCACTCAAGGTGATGTATTCAGCAAGAAAAAGCGGCAAGTAATAAACCGCATACCTTTTGAAAAGGCTTTCGGAAACGGAAGCCTTTTTTTATTTACATGACGAAACTGCTTGGGCATTTACGCTTAAAAGATTATCTTTGCAAGTTATAGTTTTAAAACCCATAATTATGGAAGCCATTTCAAGAATCAAGATCAAGGACCTTCTCAAAAGTACGCCGGGACAGAAAGTTACGGTCAAGGGATGGGTCAGGACAAAAAGAGGAAACAAGGATATTGCATTCATTGCATTGAATGATGGTTCCACTATTAATAATATACAGATAGTTGTTGACAAGAACTCATTCGATGCCAACACTCTTGCATCCATCACAACCGGTGCCTGCATCAGAGTGAGCGGAGAACTTGTGGAAAGCGTAGGAAGCGGCCAGGCAGTGGAAATTCAGGCCGGAGAGATTGAAATCTACGGTACCTGCGACCCCATGAGGTATCCCCTTCAGAAGAAGGACACATCTTTCGAATACCTGAGGACAGTTGCACACATGCGCCCCAGAACCAATACTTTCGGAGCTGTCCTGAGGGTTCGCAACCAGATGGCCTATGCCATCCACGAGTATTTCCACAGCAAGGGTTTCGTCTATCTCAACACTCCCCTGATTACAGCCTCCGACTGCGAAGGAGCGGGGCAGATGTTCCAGGTGACGACAATGGACCTCGAGAACCTTCCCAGGAACAAGAAAGGCGGTATCGATTTCACAAAGGACTTTTTCGGCAAACAGACTTCCCTGACTGTAAGCGGCCAGCTTGAAGGTGAACTCGGAGCGACTGCTCTCGGAGAGATATACACTTTCGGCCCCACATTCAGAGCTGAAAGCTCCAACACTCCACGCCATCTTGCGGAAGTCTGGATGATAGAGCCTGAAATGGCCTTCTATGACATCAATGATAATATGAACCTCGCCGAGGACTTCATCAAGCATCTCGTGAAATACGCACTCGACAACTGCTATGATGATATCAAATTCCTCAATGACAGGTATGATCCCGAACTGATAGACCGTCTGAAAGGTGTCATCGCTACAGAATTCGTCAGACTCGAATATACAGAAGGAATAAAGATTCTCGAGAAGGCTGTTTCTGATGGCGTGAAGTTCGAATATCCTGTATATTGGTGTGTGGATCTTCAGAGTGAGCACGAGAGATATCTGGTAGAGAAACATTTCTGCAAGCCGGTGATTCTGACAGGCTATCCCAAAGACATCAAGGCATTCTACATGAAACAGGACGAAAATGGCAAGACTGTCCGCGCCATGGATGTGCTGTTCCCCAAGATCGGAGAAATCATAGGCGGTTCTGAAAGGGAATATTCCCTCGAAAAACTCGAAGCCCGTATCGACGAACTTGGCATGAGCCGGAAGAATCTTGAATGGTACATAGACACCAGGAGATTCGGTTCCTGCCCTCACAGCGGATTCGGCCTCGGCTTCGAAAGGCTTCTGCTCTTTGTCACAGGCATGCAGAATATCCGCGATGTGATTCCTTTCCCCAGGACACCGAAAAACGCTGAATATTAACAGTAACAATCAACAGTCCGAATATGATAGTCATCGGCATCGCCGGAGGATCCGGTTCAGGAAAAACAACTGTAGTCAAGGCAATCACAGCTTCACTCAAGGACAAGAATGTGGTAGTAATCCCTCAGGATTCCTATTACAAAGACTCCAGCCATCTTTCTCTGGAAGAAAGGCAGCAACTTAATTTCGACCATCCGGATTCCATTGATTTCGACCTTCTCAACAAGCATCTGGATATGCTGAAAGCCGGCCAGAGTGTTGAGCAGCCGATATATTCTTTTCTGACATGTTCCCGCAACCCGACAGAAACAGTCACCATCAAGCCTGCAAATGTCATTATTGTGGAGGGTATTCTTGTGCTCACTTGCCCGGAGCTTCGCGATAAATTCGACATGAAGATTTTTGTGGACGCCGATGACGATGTCCGTCTCGGAAGAATCATTCTGAGGGATATTCTGGAAAGGGGACGCAACGTGGAAAAAGTGCTGGACAGATATGCCAAGACTGTTAAGCCGATGTACCATCAGTTCATCGAGCCCAGCAAACGCTATGCGGACATCATCATACCGCAAGGAGGGCATAACAAAGTTGCTATTGATGTCCTGACCACAACTATTGAAAAGTATATCAAATAGCGAGGCTTGAGACCCGAAGTCAAAAATGCTTTATATATCACCGCGACCTGGCACCTCGTGGTGATTATTGTTTTGCTGCTCGTCTCCATCTCGTATGAGATTATCCCGGACAAGGGCATACTTCTGGATTTCAGCAAGGAAGAGCAGCGGGAAAAGGAAGAGGAAATAAAGGAAAGGGCCGAAAAGATGCTCCAGGAACATTTGCTGAAGGCCGGCATTCTGAGCAGCACGGCCGTCAACAACGACCCCACCCTCAAGGATGACCGCTTTTCCAGCGAAGAGACAAAGCGCCTTTACCGCGACATGGCCAGAGTGGATGCAGACCTTCAAGCGCAGAAAAACAGGAAGGATGATATAAAGCCGGCTGCTGTCCGGGACGACAACATGCCTTCCGGCAGCGACGATGAAGATGTGGAATACCACGGTCCTTCGGTCGCCTACTACACTCTCGTGGGCCGCAGGGCCATGATTTTGAAAGTCCCAGCCTACAAATGCCTCAACGAAGGAGAAGTCATGGTCAGCATTTATGTTGACAGACATGGAGTTGTACGGGAAGCCTATATAATGGACAATGGTTCGACCGACGACGAATGTATCAGGGAGCAAGCCGTCCAAGCCGCCCTTCATTCAGTATTCACAGCCAAGGAAGATGCTCCGGAAATCCAATACGGAGATATCAGGTATATATTCATTGCGCAAGAGCGCTGACCATGACAGGGTCAATATCCTTGTAAAAATAATAGAAGGCATTCTCGCCGACCATGCTGTAGCGTCCGACAAGTCCTTTCAAACTGGGAAGCATATATTTGCGAGTCTCGTCCCAGAGTTCATCGCTTTCCTCAAGTCCATCAATATCCAATGCATACCGGCGGAACGCTTCTTCCATTTGACTGGCCTTGAAGAACCTGTCAAGGCTGTCAAAATCACCTATTTGCAGAAGTTCCTCCCTGTGCTGGTCGAAAAACTTGCTGGCAAAGCGCAACTGAGTTGATTTCTTATTGACGGAAATATAGAAATTGCTGACTTTAGTGGTGTCAATCGGAACAAAGACATCCGGAATAATTCCGCCTCCACCATACACTCTGCGGCCGGAAGCCGTGTAATACAGCTTGGTTGTGTCCACTTTGATGCTGTCTGCGCTGGTAAGTTCCCCGGAATAGTAACGCTGGTAGAAATCAAGCTCATAGTCATCTGTATATGGCTTCTGGATGCACCTTCCGGAAGGAGTGTAGAATCTGGAAACAGTGAGCCGGAATCCGGAACCGTCGGTGAAATCGACAGGTTCCTGGACAAGTCCCTTGCCGAAAGAACGCCGCCCGATTATCACTCCCCTGTCATTGTCCTGGATGGCGCCGGCGAAAATCTCGCTTGAAGAAGCGCTTCCGTCATCAATCAGAACAGACAGTTTTATGTTCTGAAGCAGGCCGCGTCCATCAGCCTTGTAGTCATGGCGGGGACGATGTTTCCCCTCAAGGTACACAATCGGGTCACCCTTGTGAAGAAACTCATTTGCAAGGCGATAGGCATGCTCAAAATAGCCTCCTGAATTCTCCCGAAGGTCAAATACGAGAGAAGTCATGCCCTTTTCGACAAGGTCAGCAGCCGCAAGGACAAATTCCTGATATGTAGTGGCTGTGAATTTGGAAAGTTTTATGTATCCGGTTGTATCGTTAAGCATGAAATAGGACGCAATGCAGTGAACCGGAATCTTGTCCCTGACTATTTCGAAAGGAATCTGATCCGAGCCGCGTCCTACTGTAACAATGACATGAGTGCCTGCGGGGCCCTTCATGCGGCGTACCATACTGTCCTGAGGCATCTTGACGCCGGCTATATTTTCCCCGTCCACCTTGAGAATTCTGTCCCCGGGCACGAGTCCGACTTTTTCCGCCGGCCCCTGCGGGATGGTGGAAAGGACTATGGCGGTATCCGAAGGGACATTGAATGTGATTCCTATTCCTTCGAAATTTCCTGAAAGTTCATCGTTGGACTTTGTCAGTTCGACAGGAGGGAGATACACGGAGTGCGGGTCCAGTTTGGTCAGCGCCGCGCTGATTGCGGCATCGCTCACCGCCTTGACATCCACATCATCCACATAATTCTTATCGACATATTCCAGAACGAGATTGAGTTTGCGCCACTGACTGTAATCCCAATCTTTTTTGCCTGTATTTGCAGAAATCCTGACCACGAGCAGTGTCATCAGGACCCCTATCATGACCCCTGAAATCACCGTCACGAACGGTGAGTTGAAATTAATTTTCATCTTCGTCTATCTTTTCCACTTTAATACCGGCACGGACAAGAAGGTCTATTCCGTCGGTCAACCGGTATTCATCCCGATACACAACACGTTTTATGCCAGACTGAATAATCATCTTTGCACATTCCACACATGGAGACGCCGTGACGTACAAGGTGGCACCGTCACTGCTGTTGCCGGACTTGGCGATTTTAGTCAGCGCATTGGCCTCTGCATGCAGGACATACGGCTTCGTGATGCCGTTTTCATCTTCACAGATATTTTCAAAACCGGACGGAGTGCCGTTGTAGCCGTCGGAAATAATCATGCGGTCCTTCACAAGAAGGGCGCCGACCTGACGGCGCTTACAATATGAATTTCTGGCCCAGATAGCGGCCATTTCCAGATATCGTTTGTCAAATTTCTCCATAGGATCAGTCAGGATTACGCTGATACAGATATCTCTTTATGCTCCTTTTCGGTGTACGCTCAAAATCCTCGGGAAGAATCTCCACACTCTTGAGGCGGGAATAATTGGGAAGTTCCTTGTTGACGTTTTCCTGAATATCGTCATTGATGATCTCGGTGAGGCGTTCGAGGGACAGTCCGTCCTGGGTTGCCTGGTGGAAATCCGGATATACAAGGGCGACAAGGCCGCCGTTGTCTTCGATGACGAGGGAGTCTATCACGTACTGGCGTGAGTTCAGGACACATTCAATCTCCTCGGGATAGATATTCTGCCCGGAAGGTCCCAGAATCATGCACTTGCTGCGTCCTCTCAGGAAAAGGTAGCCGTCTGAATCCACGACTCCGATATCTCCGGTCTTGAACCAGCCGTCCGGAGTGAAGGCAGCCCTTGTGGCCTCTTCATTCTTGTAGTAGCCGAGGAACACATTGGCTCCGCGGACAAGAATCTCGCCCGGAACATTGATCGGATCAGGAGAATCGATTTTGATCTCCATATTGGGCGCGGCAGGACCGCAGGAAAAAAGTTTTGTCTTGTCCCAATGAGCATAAGTGATGATGGGCGCACACTCTGTCATGCCGTAGCCGACAGTGAACGGGAACTTGACATCGCGGAGGAACTGCTCGACCTCCTTGTTGAAAGCCGCACCTCCGATGATAATCTCCTCGAATCTTCCGCCGAAAGCATTCATCAGGGAACTTCTGATTGACATTTTGACCGGCAGGTTGAGAAGAGGCATCTTCATCATGAACTTGATTCCGGCCTTTTCCAGTTCGGGCTTCACCTTGGACTTGTAGATTTTCTCGATAATCAAAGGAACCGAAATGACCAAATCGGGCTTTATCTCGTTCATTGCATTGAGGATGACCTTGGGTGTCGGCATCCTTGTAAGGAAATGAATGTGAGTACCGGTTCTCGCCTGGTGCAGGACCTCGAACAACATTCCGTACATGTGGGCGCTGGGCAGCATGGCGACAAGATTAGATGTCTGTCCGAGATGCGGTTCGGCAATGCCGGCGAACTGCAGATTGGAGCAGACGGCACGATACGGAATCATCACGCCTTTTGAAAAGCCCGAAGTTCCTGACGTATAATTGATGATTGCCAGTTCCTCGGGTTTATCTTCCTTGTATTTCACATTTTCAGGAGTGAAATGTCCATGATATTTTTTATCGAAAATTTCGTTTATGGAAGAGCCGATGTTGCGGATTTCATTGTTCTTTCCGAAGAGAATGCGGAAATCACTCATCTGGACGACGGCCCTCAACTGGGGCATTTCGTTTTCGGAAAGGCCTTCCCAGACCACCTCGTCCACGAAGAGCACCTTCGCCTCGCAGTGATTCACAAGATTGTGGATGTTGGCGGACTTGAATTCGTGGAGCAGGGGCACGGGAACTGCGCCATAGGTCATAGCCGCCAGAAAACTTACCGCCCAGTTGGCCTGATTCTTTGAACAGATGGCCACTTTGTCACCTGCTTCCAGTCCGCATTTGCCGAAACCGATGTGAATCTTTGCAATTTTCATCGCTACTTCACCGTAAGTGAGCGTGATGCCCTGATAATTGGACAAGGCCGGGACTTCCCAATGCTCCCTGAACGATTTTTCGAACATTTTTCTGACTGAGGTGAAAGGTATTTCTGTCATAATGCAAAAGTTTTCTTTTATTCAAGTGGAATCAGTTCCATCGGGAATCCCTCCACAAAGCGTCCCAAACGGTCCACAACATACAATTTCCTCCCCGAAGTGAACATGAATTGCTGCTTGCCGTTGGAATAGAAATCCACGATGCCGACAGTTCCGTCTATCGGGCCGCCGATTTTCAAATCCCAAAGCGGCTTTCCGGAGCTGTCGCAGGCATGAAGGACGTTGTCCTTTGTCTGATTGAGGACATAATCCTTGCCGAGAAGCCGTACGGTGCGGCTGAAAGATTCCGTTGCCTTGGGAGCCGCAGGAGTCTTGGGAGCAGCCGATACCGTGGATGTCGCAGGCACCTCGGGAACCGCCGGAAGGGCCAGTGCGGTTGTGTCGGTATCTGCCCGGCGAGATGCAAATGAGCCGGGGACAAGTTCATGTCCGCTGTACAACAGCCTCACCGCGCCTGCTATCAACAGGCACAGGAACATTACCCCCAAAAGGCAAAGTGCAAGACTTTTTCTGCTCATCGGTTTTCAGAAATTCACGATAAGTAGCAAAGATACAAAAAATTAGTTCATTTTATCAGTAACTGTCCTTCATTCTTGCATATAATTTAGCTATTTTTGGAGGCATTTTTGAACACATAACATGAAAAAGGTAATCAATTTCACAATCGGAATCGCCGCCATAATCTTGTTTGCATCATGCAGCGGAATATATTCCAACGGCAGTTTCACATGGGAAAAGGACTCTATGGTTGAGGGCGGCATCAGGGCATACGCCCCCGACAAGTACACGATAATTTCCAATTATCCCGAATCGGAATTCGAATCAGGAGAATGGCATCTTTCCGAAGACATTTCCGGAATGCCTGTGTACAGCGCCCCCACAGTATTGGAGGAAGCAATATTCAACCTCGCCCTTGAGGAGGCGGTCAAGGCCGTGGAGCCGGATTCCACACTCAGAACCGGCGTCAACTGGGGCGGAGTTTGGACCAGGGACGTGAGCTACAGCATCGTGCTCGGCTTTTCCACTCTCCAGACTGAAGCCTCGAAGAAAAGCCTGCTGCGCAAGGTTGACAGGCTCGGGCGCATCATCCAGGACACAGGAACGGGAGGAAGCTGGCCATGTTCAACTGACAGGCAAATCTGGGTGATGGCGGCTTGGGAAATATACAAGGTCACAGGAGACAAGGAGTGGCTGGAAACCATCTACCCGATAGTGAAGCGTTCGCTTGAAGACGACCGTCTGACCATCTTCGATACCGCCACCGGAATGGTTCGTGGAGAATCATCCTTCCTGGATTGGCGCAAGCAGGAATATCCTCTGTGGATGGGTCCGGCCGACATTTATATGAGCGAGAACCTGGGTACGGAATGTGCGCATTATGCAGCATGGGAGATTCTTTCGGAAATGGAAGCCAGGCTGGGCAGCGCCCGAAAGGCAGCAGAGTACCGTGCCATAGCAGACGGTATCAGGGATGGCATCAACGACAACCTGTGGGTCGGGGAAACCGGGTGGTATGCCCAGTACCTTTACGGGCGCAGGAATCCGATACCCTCGCCCCGCTTTGAAACATTGGGAGAGGCCCTTACTATTCTCCTTGGTATTGCGGGCCCCGAACGTTCGGCAGCGATGGTGGCCTCGGCACCTTGCCAGGATTTCGGCATTCCTTGTTTCTATCCCCAGATAAAGTCCATCCCGCCATATCATAATGATGCAATGTGGCCCTTTGTACAAGGATATTGGAACAAGGCGGCAGCGAAGGTCGGAAATCCGGACGCAGTCCTCCACGGCATCGCCTGCATCTACAGGATGGCATCGTTCTTCCTTACAAACAAAGAGAATGTCGTGATATACAACGGAAAGTGGAAAGGTACGCGAATCAATTCATCACGCCAGTTGTGGAGCATCGCCGGTGCTTCCAGTTCAGTGCTGAATGTCCTGATCGGCCTCGACTTCGCCGAGGACACTCTGGTCTTCCATCCCCTCGTGCCCAAGCAGATGGCCGGTACAAGAAGGCTTTCGAACCTCAAATGGCGTGACGCCGTGCTTGATATAACAGTCAAGGGATACGGCGCCGGCATAAAGAGTTTTACTCTCGATGGAAACTCAGCGTCCCCCTTCCTTTCCGCAGGTCTTGAAGGCAGCCACAGTGTGGAAATAGTCCTTGACGGCAAATTCCCGTCCGGAGGAATCAATATGGTTGACAATCTCTACACTCCCTCCACTCCGGCAGCCCAGAAGGTCATCGGGTCTGCCGAGGGGCCGGGATTCGTGTGGGCTTCCGATGCCGATGAGTTTATCATCCTCAAGGACGGAGAGCCTTTCGACACAGTCGGCATAGGGCACTATAAAGTCAGAAAAAGCGGTGAATACCAAGTTATTGCAGTTGGAAAAGACGGATGGAACTCCTTTGCCGGAGAGCCGCTGGAGTATTTCGAGGACACCATAGTCAAGGAAACGGGGGACATCAGAATCAGCCGCAGTGAAAACACACATCTGGATATGAATGTAAATGTTCCCTGCGAGGGTGAATGGTTCATAGACTTCTGTTTCTGCAACGACAAGAACAACTTCGAAAACGACAACAAATGCGCTAACCGCACGCTTCTTGCAGGAGGAAAGGTAATCGGTACGGTTGTCTTCCCGCAGGGAGGACGTGGTCTATCCGACTATTGGCAATGGTCCAATTCCCTGAAGGCACATCTGCCTGCCGGGAATGTGACAATTTCACTCGAATTCCGGCCGGAAAACGAAAATATGAACATCGACGTCAACGAATGCACCGTCCGGAGCGTACGCCTGTCCAGACTCGGCAATTAGACGATACTGTTCTCTTTCGTAAATCTGACTATCTCGTCAACATATCCGAAACACAGTCCCACGACAGTGTCGGCACAGCCATAGTAGATGGCCAGACGCCCTGTGTCACTGTCGCAGAGAGCGGCGCAGGGGAAACATACATTGGGAACGTCACCGGTACATTCATAAAGGGTCTCGGGGTGCAGGAGATACGGACCTGTCCTCGCGATAACCTTCCACGGCTGCTCCAAATCGAGCAGGGCTGCTCCGAAAGAGTAATTGTAACCCTGACAGGTATGATGGACCCCGTGATAAAAGAGAAGCCACCCTTCGGACGTCTCGATGGGCACAGGACCGGCCCCTATCTTGCAGCATTGCCAGGCGCTGTCCTCGAAATCGGACGGCCCCATGACGAAACGGTGATGCCCCCAATATTCCATATCGGGTGACTCGGAATAGAATATGTCGCCGAAAGGGGTGTGCCCGTTGTCACTGGGACGCGAAAGGAGGGCATACCGTCCGTTTATCTTCCTCGGGAAAAGGACTCCGTTGCGGTTGAACGGCAAGAATGCATTTTCAAGTTGATGGAATGTCTTGAAATCCACTGTCCAGGCAATTCCTATAGTCGGTCCGTGATAGCCGTTGCACCATGTCACATAATATCTGTCTGAAATGCGGCAGACGCGCGGATCATAACCATAGACCCACTGACCGACTTCCGGGATATCACAATCGAAACGGATGGGCGCCGGGTCGAGGTCCCAGTGGATTCCGTCTTTGGAGAAACCGGCATGAAGGGTCATACGGATGTTGGTGTCATCACAGCGGAACACACCGGCATATCCGTCGCCGAAAGGCACTATGGCCGAATTGAATATACTATTTGAATCGGGCAGCAAATCTCTGGGAATCACAGGGTTGCCACTGAAACGCCAGACGGGTTTCCTACATCCTTCAGGCCTTTCCTCCCATGGCATTGCAGGAAGGGATGTGCCGTTGATTATTTTCGTCTTTTCCATTTGTCAGATTATTGAAAATGCCTCGCAAAGATACATCATTCTTTCAAAACAGGTTCTTATTCAGCGGTAAAAAGATTAACTAGCCGCACAGGCCCGATGAGGCCGGCTCGCGGAGATCCGCGATAAGGTGAGGGAATGGTACTGTAGTGGTTGGAGAGACTGCTGTAAACAAGCACTTCCAGTCTGTTGACACCGGCATGAAGGTAAGGCGTGATGTCCAGGGAATAAGGTTTGTCAAGGAGTACGACAGGCTTGCAACCATTGACGGATACCTCACAGGTAGCGTCCACGTCACCCAGGTCGAGGGTGGTCATGCAACTGTGGAGGCTGTCATCCATATCCTGGACGGAAATGTCGCAAGAGTACTTGATTGCCCCGGAATAGAATGCAAGGGCTCCTTGTGAGGTCCAGTCCCCTTCCGGCATCTTTCCGCCCTTGCAAGAAAGTTTGACCGGTTCGCGGAAGAATACAGGTCCCGGGACTCCCGGCGCGGGTGTTGCTTTTACGACAACGGTAGAAATGCGTTCATTGACATCCGGGACGACCAGTTCCAGATGTCCCGATCCACCGTTTCCGGAATCCGTACGGTCACGCTCTGCACTGCAGAGGGGCTCGCCATCAATCTCAACGCTGTCGATATGCCCTTCATAATCAAATGACATTGATATTGTTCCCGGGGCAGTTTTGAACTGATATGTCCATTGGACAGCGTTCCCGTGGATATCATACGCAAGAACATCCGTTCCATACCACTTGGAAGCGACTATACTGTCATACATTCCGTATTCGTGAGGCCCTTCCGAGCAGGAAGGATAGAAAACAACCATGCTTCTGTCCCGCTCATCAAGGCCGCCCCCTCTCATCCCGGCAAGGCTGTACTCCTTCTTCCGGGTATCCGCATACGCTATGAGAACTTGGTGGCAACCCTCCGACAGATGCACCGGGCCCGGACAGACTCCGACTCCGTCAATCAGTATCCTGTATGGAGTCACGCCTTCTGCGACAACACGGTATTCTCCGTCAGAAGGCACTATCACATTGGTGCGGAAAAGCTGGTGCCCGCCATTGCCAAGTATCAGGAAACGGGAATCGACCCGGCTCTTGAGTCCGTGCCATCCCTGGCTGCCGGGGCTGTCGGGGACACCGTACTGCCAGGACCAGACATAGGGTTTCCACCCTGTTTCCGGAAGATTGCAGCCCCGGCAGAGCAGGGAGTCCAGATTGACACAGGACGGGACATTGCAGGCCATCATGTAGGGGCCGTAACCGTAACAATCTTTTCCGGTCAAGGAACCATCCGCATCGGAATACCCCATCACACGTGCTTCCACACCTATCTTTCCGTCAAAGGCGGGCAAACGGAAATCACCCCGGCGGTTGTCCATTGTCGGAATAATCTCCACATCCCATTCAGCATCCAGGCGGCGGACGGAAACTGTATCATAAGCGGCAACCGCCTCCTGGATGACGGGCTCTCCGGGAGAGAACACAACCAGCATGGAAGCGCCCTGTGGTGCGTCATATCGTATAAATGTGTACTTATCATTTTCCTTGGCAAGGACAGGAAGCGGAGCAGTCGTTCCCGTCATGGCATCCCACTTCTCCACCTTGCCGGAAGCCCTGAAAGTCATTGTATCCCCTGCCCCGACATCCATGACCATAGATACAGCCTTGTCGCCCATGCGGCGATGGAGAACGCGGCCCCTGCCCGAAGAAGTGCGGAAGTCAGGATCCATGAGGCCGGAGAGTGTACTGACAAGAGAGGACATTTCATCAACCGTTACGGCACCGGTCCTTCGAATCTGAGGCATCACATAACCGGTAGCGATGACAATGCCTCCGGCCCTGATGAAGTCCGTGATTTTGGAAAGGGTCTCCCGATGCAGTGCACGGGTATCGGCAAGGACAAGGACACGATAGGACTCTCCGGAAATATCCAAAGTGACATTCTGAAGGCGGCCGTTGATCTGGGATTTCTGAAGGCTCCGGTAATCGATGAAATCATAATCCAGACCGTGAATGCTCAGCGAATCCGAAACGGCAAAGGTCAGGGAAGGCTTCGTGCCGGGGACGCCCTGCATGGTCTCAGTGGGATAAAGTATGGCAATATCGCAGACATGACTGCCCTGGCTAAGAAGAAAGCACATCCTTTCCGCATATTTGAGCCAATGTTTCATATGAGGCCAGTACGGCATCCTGAAATGGAAGCAGGGAGGCGCCCATTCCCACCATCCTCCGTGTGTGCTGTAATACAATCCGTGCATACACAGGAGATTGCCTCCTGCTATGAGGTGGTGGTCCAACTGGCGTTTGAGCACAGCGCCGTTTGCATCCCAGCCCATGCTGTGGAAGGCCTCAAGCCAGGTGCGGGGACGGCCGTAGAGATGTGCTATGCTGGATGAAACCTTGGTCTGGCGGAAACTGCTGCCACGGGCGGGAGCGTCATTGCCCGGGGCCGTGAACCAACTTATTGCCCTGAAATAATCCAGATATTGAAGCGGTCTGAGGCCGCGTCCCTCGGGGTCGCAGCCGTAAATAAGGCCTTTTGAAGCATTCCAGTCGAATATGGGTTTGAAGTAGCGCTCCTCGGCAAGTTGGGTAAGAACCTCGGCATAGTCCAGACGGTACCGGGCTGTCTTGCGGTCGCCATCTGCAAACAATGCAGGCAGATGAGGCACAATATCATAACCTTTGCGGCGTCTGAACTGCTCACGCATATCCTCACACCATGAGGTCATGTTCAGACCATATTGAAGTTCATCCTGAAAGAAATAGTTCATGCCCCTGCGACCGGATGTATCCATCCTGTCATAGAAAGGTTGGAAATAATTGTCCACAATCTCCCTTCCCAAATCAGGATGAAGCCAGGGAGAAGGAGCGGTACATATATACTCCACGCTGTCCCTGTCGCGGCGCATCTTCAAAAGAGCATTATCCGGAGAGGGATCCTTCCTGCCAGTACGCACTATTTCCAACCGTCCCTGATACCCGTCTATCAGGGGTTTTGCCAATATGCTGTCTATGAATTCCCCGTTTCCGGGCCAGGCTATCACATAGTCGTCCATTCCAAGACCGACACCCTTTTCAGCGCACAGGGCCGAGAACTCGTTCCATACCCCCCACCACTCTTGTGACATCACGCGAGGCTCCCCCGCGCTGACTCTCCCGCAGGGGCCATGACCGGCTGCATTCAGCTCAGTGTCCACCTTGTCGTGAGTGTGATTGTAACTCACGCACAAGCCGTCGGTAGATGCCTCGGAAAGTATCTCCAATTGCTCCTTCAGTCTGCCGATGTCCAAAGAGTCCCCCGTCCACCAGTAGAACGGGACATTCCCATACCCGCGCGGAGGATTGGCAAAGGCCTCCTTCAAGTCGGAAACATTATCGTGCCCCGGCCAGCCTTTGAAAGCCTGGTCCTGTGCAGCCGACACTCCCGCGCTTATCCGGAAAAGCATTAAAAGGAAAAGAATAATACCGAATTCCGATGATTTATGGCACATGGTTAATCAGAAGTTGCGAACAATAGGAACAAAGATAGAAAAATAACGGTTCTTTTACTACTTTTACCGTGTTTTGGTAATAATCAACAATATGAAACGAACCACTGTCATCTTTCTTGCCGCCGTTTTCTTCCTGAGCTGCATT
>JAKSKQ010000026.1 GCA_024401675.1 Bacteroidales bacterium
TTGACGAACATTCCTACAGTATCGGCTATCCTCACGTTCTGACGGCCGGAACTGATGAATGCGGTATATACATCCTTCGTGTTGGCAAAACGCGAAAGGGCATAGTTGAATGCCGCGAACCAGAAATGGGCCGGAGTCACACCTTCAGGAAGGGTGAGTTTCAAAAGATGTTCCGGTATCGCCATCACAGCGTGCTGGGGCAGCCCCGCCTCAGTGGAAGTCTTGTCCGCGGGCACGTTGGCGGCAGACTCGTATGAGGCAAACATTCCGTCGAAGAATGACTTGCTTTCCTTCGTCCCGCCCCGGACGGCTTTCTCGTTCTGCTCTTTTGCGAATTCCAGATACGAGCGGTTTTCCTTCTCTATGTCGCCGCCTTCAAGTACGGAAAGAATCTGCCTTATGACAAGGTCCAGCGAAGCTCCGTCCGCCACAAGGTGATGAAGGTCGAGAAGGAGATACCGCGGACCGTCGGGAACGGAGCATATTTCCGCTCTGAAAAGTGTATCATGCTCCAGATCGAAAGGACGCACGAAATCCTGTTTGACGGTATTGATTTCATCCGCGCCTATCGTCCTGACGGGCACATCCAATCTGTCTGCCGAGCCGGGACGCATCACGACTTCACCCTCACTCTGGAAGAAATTGCAAAGCAGCGCAGGGTGCGCCGCAGAGACTTTCTTCACCGCAGACTTCAAGGTGTCGGGGTCGGTGTCCGCAGGGAATTCCAGCATCGTGGGGATGTTGTACATCGTAGTATCCGGATTCATCTGACAATCCATATACACACCCTGCTGGGGGAAGGTAAGAGGAGCCTCAGTGACTGAGGTTTCCGGAGCGGTTCCGGCTTTGCCGCCACTCATCCAGACTTGGAGTATTTCATTCTCTATGCTCTGGAGCGAAGCTTTCACGGACAAATTCTTCACATTGACCTGAACGCCGAACTTCTTGAAGACCAAAGCCGCGAGCCTGATGCCGGAAATGGAAGTAAGTCCGACTGTTCCCAGAATATCTGTTATAGTGAACTCCTCCGTATTCAGTACAGAGGCGATGATAGCCTTGAGCTCCGTCTCCAGTGCGTTCAGGGGAGCCGCCGGAACATCGCCGGCAGTCCCGGACTTCAGCTCAGGCTTCGGCAACGCCTTTCTGTCAACCTTCTGATTTACGTTAAGCGGAATCTTTTCTATCTGCATCGTAACGGCAGGAACCATATACGGCGGCTTCCTGTCGAGGATGAATTCATTCAGAGCCTTAATATCCACAGTCGAGTCTCCGACCACATACGCAGCAATGAACTTGCCGCCGTCAGGACTGTCGAATGCCTGCACCGTCACGTCCCTGATGAGCGCGAACTCGCGTATCACCGCTTCCACTTCCTTCAGTTCGATGCGGAAGCCGCGTATCTTCACCTGACCGTCCTTGCGGCCCACGAATTCTATGTTTCCGTCCTGGCGGTAACGTACTATGTCACCGCTGTGGTAGGCACGCCGGCCGTCGAGAGTGAAGAAGGCTTCAGCCGTCTTGTCGGGACGGTTCAGATAGCCGCGGCCCACCTGAGCTCCGGCGATGACAAGCTCTCCGGCAGCACCGACCGGAAGACGATGAAGCTGTTTGTCCATGACATAGCAGTCGAGGGCGTCGGTGGGTTTGCCGATGGGAATGTTGGATTCTTTACTCAGAACAGGCATGGTCGTGGTGAAGATTGTGCACTCTGTTGGCCCGTATCCGTTGTAGAAGGCATATTCAGCGGGGGGATCCACACTGACAAGTTTCTCGCCTCCCACGCTGAGATGCTTCAGCGAGTGATTCTCTGTGTTCTGCATGAACTGGACGCCCACCTGAGTGGTCATGAAACTGTGAGTGATGCCGACGGCCTCGAAATATCCGTTCAGTGCCACCAGGTCGAGGCGCATTTCTTCCGGTATGACATAGACTGTAGCGCCGGTGGTCAGAGCAGGGTACATGTCCATCATATTCGCGTCAAAACCGAATGACGCATAGGCGGCCACCTTATGTTCCGGCTTGAGGCCGTAATAACGGCGGTACCATCTGATGAAGGCGACAAGATTCTGATGTTCGAGCATCACACCCTTCGGAACTCCGGTCGAGCCTGAAGTATAAAGGAGAATGAACAGGCTCTGCGGGGTGAGCGGATCGGCAGGCATTTCACCTCTGACGGCATTGTCAAGTCCGCTGACAAGTACGACTTCCCCGTCATATTCATTTATGATGCCGTCCAATGTGGGATCGACTATGAGCAGCGCGGCATCCGCATCTTTCACCATAAAGTTCAGTCTTTCACTGGGGTAACTCGGGTCCAGAGGCTGATATGCGCATCCCGCCTTCATCGCCGCCAACGGCAGGATGAACATATATTCATTTCTCGGAATGAGCATGGAAACCACAGGCTCCGCCTTGGTGCAGTCCTTCACCTTGTCATAGATCAGGCTTCCGATTTTGTCGGTCAGAGCATCCAGTTCCCTATATGTGTATTTCTTGTCCTTGAAGACTCCCGCTATATTGTCAGGATACTCCTGCGCCGCCCGGCGGAAAAGAGACAGCACGGTTTCAGCCTCATCTTCGCCGGCGGGAACAGCCTTGTCCTTCAGGTTGAATGAGTCCAGAAGTTCCAGCATATTGTCATCGCAGATGCTCACATCGCCAAGTTTTTCCCTGACCAGCAATTCATCCGCCACATGCCGGAGGGAGGCCGCAAAGCCCCTGATCATATCCTCGGAGAAGAGGCTTTCATCATACTGCAACTTTATCACACCGCCTTTTTCAAGACTCCCTTCGATGAACACGGACACCGGGAACTTCGCTTTCTGAAGTTCCAGTTTTTGCATTCCTATCTCTCCGCAGCCGCAGACATATCTGTTGAGCACGCCTACCTGATAGGCATAAACGATGTTTGCCGCATAACCGAATTTCTCCACTATGCTGCCGAAGGGATAATCCTCGTTCGCCAGAGTGTCCACGAAAGTCCCCGCAACCTGATGAAGGTAATCATCGACAGCCATAAGCGGATCCACCCTACTCACAAGCGGCAGAGTGTTCACAAACATGCCGAAGGTGCCGGAAAGGTTCAGATTGCTTCTTCCGTTGGAAATGGTACAGATGCCCACAGTGTCTTCCGCCGTATATTTGCTGACCGTGACCATCACTGCAGCCAGATATAGCGAAGCCGGAGTTATGCCCAGTTCCTTGCACTTGGGCTGTATTGCCTGCAGGTCCGCAGGAACCGACAATTCTCCCTGCCTGTGGCTGTCATCAGCGTCATATCTGTCAGGCAGAAGGGCCGAAGCCTCTTCTATCACGCCCAGCTGCCGGGCGAAAAATTGTTCCGTGGACGCATCGGCCTTCTGGTCTGCCACGAAGCGGTAATAATCATATTTCTCCTTCTCCGGAGCCTTTCCGTCAAGAGCCTGGCACAACTGTTTGTAGAATATGTCGAGAGAGCTCCCGTCCATTACAAGATGATGGAAATCGGCAAGCAGGTGGACGGCCGACGGGCTTTCGACTATTTCAAACCTGTACAGAGGGCCTTCCTGCAATGCGAAGGGACGCACGAAAGACTTCTTTTCCTGCTCCAACTCCTGCTCCGACATCCTGACTGACGGCAAACCTTCCGTCTCCCTATCCATCGGACACTGATAGGTCCGGCCGTCGTCATCGCTCTGGAAATGCACGTTCAGATAAGGATGCGCCTGGAGCACTTTTTCCACGGCGGCCTTCAGTTGAAGAGCCGTAATGCCCTGCGGCATGGTCAGACAGACAGGTATGTTGTACTGGATATCTTCAGGATTGGCAGCACACTCGGAATAGATGCCGATCTGGGAGAATGACAGAGGGACGGACTTTACCACAATGCCGTTACCTGCTTCACTTTCAGTTTTCTGCAATTTCCCCGCCAGTTCCCTGACAGTCGGATAGCGCAGTATGTCCCTCACGGGAAGTCCGGCATTCATCCTCTCCTTCACATAAACTGAAAGACGTATGGCCAGCAGCGACGTGAGCCCGGCGCCGATAAGATTTGTCGTCACTCCGAAGTTCGCGCTTCCTGTTATCTCGGAGACTATATCATACAGATTCTGTTCATCGGAGGTGGCCGGCATAACCTTTTCCGCATCGGACAGAGTCAGCACGGGCTGAGGCAGAGCCTTCAGGTCCGTCTTGCCGTTGGGTGACACGGGCATCTTCTCCAGTTCCACGAATATGGTAGGAACCATATAATGTGTAAGACTCCTGCCAATCTGCTCCTTGAGAGTGTCGGCGCTCACTTTTTCCCTGACCGTGTAGTACGCCACCAGATGGTCGTGGCCATCCACGCTCTTTATCATCGCCACAGCTTCCTTTATCTGCGGCTGCCTGTTCAGTACGGTTTCAACCTCACCGAGCTCGATACGCAGACCGTTGAGTTTGATCTGATTGTCCTTGCGGCCGAGAATGACGACTTCACCTTCCGTATTCCAGTAGGCATAATCTCCAGACTTGTAGCAACGCTCACCGTGATAATCGATGAATGCCTCCGCCGTCTTGTCAGGCAGGTCATTGTACCCTGCAGCGACTCCGAGTCCCCCGATGAGAAGTTCTCCGGTCACTCCGATGGGCAATTCGTTCAGGTCCTCGTCCACGACATATTCCTTTACATTGAGCAGAGGACGCCCGATGGTGATGATGTCAGAATGTGTCAGTTCCTTGCCATTGCAACTGACACTTATCTCAGTGGGACCATAGGTATTGAACAGACGCGCTCCGGGAGCGATTTCTTTGATTTGAGGCAGAAGAGTCGGAGGATACTTTTCCCCGCCAAGCACTATGAAGCGGCACTTGGCCAGTGCACTGCGGAAGGCAGGAAGGTCAAGGAACATCTTCAGGCGTGAAGGGGTACCGCTGAAGCCGTCCACGGCAGTCTCCCTCATGAGGGCAGCGAGAGCCGAGGGATCGTTCACCTGAGTCTCGTCGGCGAAGACAAGCGTCATGCCGTTGAAGAGCGATGATCCTATCTCCTTGAGCGACAGGTCAAAACTTACGGTGGTGATGCAAAGCATGGTCCTGCATCCGCTCACCAATGCGTGGAAATGCCTGTTCTCCTCGTGGTCCGTGAGGTAGTTGCAGATGCCTCTATGACGGAGCATGACGCCTTTCGGCCGGCCCGTGGATCCGGAAGTGTAAATGAGATAGGCAAGAGAATCGCCATCCTGTCCGATGAGCGGATTGGAGGAGTTCTCCCCATCCGGGTCACCGGCGAGAAGTTCCAATATATCGAGGGCACGGTCGCCATATTCGGCCAACTTGTCCTTTGTCGTTATCACATAGCGTGCGTGACTGTCCTCCGTGATGAGTCTGATACGCTCCGCAGGATATTCAGGGTCACAGGGAATGTAGGCGGCTCCCGTCTTCATGACGCCGAACATCGAAATCAGATGCCAGCTTCTTCGCGGAAGCAGCAGACATACCCGGTCCCCGGGCACCACGCCCTTCTTTATGAGCGAATGTGCGAGGATATTGGCCTTTGCGTTGAGCTGTCTGTAGCTGAGAGTCTCATTGCTGGCTATGACGGCAACTGCATCCGGAGTCTGCTCCGCCCAATATTCGATGCTGTTATGGAAAAGCGGGAAACGCACCGCGGAAGAATCGATGCAGGTCTGACGGCAAGATGCGACCTCTTCCTGCTGGCGAGCGCTCATTATCGATACTGAAAGAAGCCTGCCCTCCGGCTCATCAAGGAATCGTGAGACAACCGAATCCATAGACTCGGCGAACCGGCCCGCAAGATCGGCAGAGTACCTGGCCGAATCATAATTTATGACAATGGCGGGTTTGCCGTCGATATTGTGTATGATGATTGTAAAAGGAGCCGCATGGCTGTTCGTCCTCAAGGGATCGGCCTTCACCTGGCCGCCCCGCACCTGATATGTATTGCCAAGAGTGCCGTACTGATATGAAAAATGGATATGCCGGGCCAAGCCGTAGTCATTCGACAATGCAGCGAAGGGATATTCCTCGTGTTCGCGGATTTCCTGAAACATGCCACGAATACCATGGATGAATTCACGGACACTGACATCCTCAATCCTGCCGACAAGAGGCAGTGTATTGACGAACATGCCGACTACTCCTTTACTCAAAGGATTGAGCCTGCCGTTGCTGATTGTCGTCATACACAGTTCCTTGGTATTGGCATATCTGCCGGCAGTGTAGAATGCAGCCGCAATGAACAGAGCCGACGGCGCCGTGCCGAGGGCTTTTGCCCTTGACATCACGTCCCCGGCGCTGACCGGCAGGACATATTCACGGTGGCTGCCGTTTTCACCGCCAAGGTCGGCTGGAATCTGAGTCGATGTGACCCCGTCGGCGAACAGTTTGTCATAATAAGACTTATGGCAGGCAGAGTCCGACTGCTGTGCATCCGCGAAGGCCTTGTAACTCCCTGTTTCCGGGGAAGGCGAGCTTCCATCGAGAGCAGCGCAGAATTCTTCCATCAGAATATTCAGGGAAGCGCCGTCATACACAAGATGATGAAAATCAAGCAACAGTTCCGTGCGGGATGGTGCAGAGAGCACTTCCGCCCTGAAAAGAGGACCCTGCCCTATGTCAAAAGGACGGATAAAGGCCTGCCTTGCGGCCTCGATTCCATCATCATTCACCTTGACGACTTTGACGTCAGCCGCCAATCGGTCAGCATAGACCTGAATCCCACGCCCGTCCCTTTCCTCGAAATGCGAGAACAGGGCAGGATGGCACTCCAGCATTTTCTTCACCGCAGCCGCCACTTCCTCCGGAAGGACGCCGTCAGGAATCAGAACAGATTTGGGATTATTATACTGAAGGTTCTCCGGATCCAGGATGCAATCGATGTAAACCCCTTGTTGAGCACTGGTCAAAAAAGAAACATTGTTGTCCATATCATTTAGATTTTCAGACTCACCATATTTTGGTTGAAGATATACTTGTAGTCTATTTCCTTGCAGAAAGCATTAGCCAGAGCAAGTCCAAGACCTATCTTTTCTTCGGAAGACTTTATCATATCCACCGGATTGAATGCCGCTGCGTCATCGCGTATAAGGATATTGACCCCTCCGCCTTTCAAGTTGACGGAAAGATCTATGGAGGTCGCCCTGCCGTGACGGATGACATTGCCGACAAACTCCTCCGTGCAGACAGCAGCGGTGTTGACAGTATGAGGGCTCATCCCGTTGGACTGCAGAAACAACCTCAACTTCATTATAGCCTCGCTCAGCGACTTCATTGAAGGCTGCACTGTCATATCAAGGATTTCCGTATTGCCGTCGAGTGGTATGAGCAGGAAACTGCTCAGGCCCGGATTCTTGTGGCGGATGATGATTTCCCAAACGAAAATCGCCCCTGCGGTCACCACCTGCCCGACAAAGAAGCCGATCCAGTTTCCCCGCAGCAGCAGGAAGAAAATCATCGGCAGAAGGGACTGTGCTACGGAAAGAAGCAGGGCAAGTCCGTTCCTGCCATATAACTGGAAGGCCGGAAGCATAGCGCACAACATCCCCTGCAGAACTATGTTCATCGAGAACAAAGGCACGGCTTTTCTCACCACCTCGAGTCCGTTTCCTTCCTGAACGCCGAGCAGCGAGCCGATTTGTGAAGGAAAGAACACCAGCAAAACGGTAAAGACGGCAAAGCAGACGGTCATAAAGGAATATCCCCTCTTCATAAGCATCAGAATTCCGCGGTTGTCATCCAGACCCTTCAGGATAGAGCCGACGGGCTGTATTGTCCTGAGCGTACCGTTGAGGAAAATCATCGAGAACGCCAGCAACTGGATGCATACGGCCAGGGCGACGAGTCCGTCGTCGCCGAGATAGCGGGAGGCGACATAGTTATTGCCGACATACTGGACCGACATCAGCACAGTCGTAAGGAAAAGAGGAAGTCCTATGGAGAATATTTTCCCGAGTTCCAGCTCCGCCGGAGCAATCCGGCACAATTTCAGACTGCCGTCCTTGCGGAAATGCGGCAGCACCAGAATAATGCAGACCACATACATCGCGCAAGTCGCAATAGCCGCACCGGCAATCCCGAGACGGAAGTATTTGATCAATATGATGTCGAGCAGGATATTCAGCACATTGCCTGCAATGACGGCACGGGATACCATCCCCGGGTCACCGTCCACCGTGACGAACTGATTCAAGGTCAGCATGACTAGCTGCCCGGTGGCGGAAATCAGCGTGATGCGCATAAACGGATCCGACAACGGACGCATGGTTTCCGACTGGCAGAGAAGAGCCGAGACCGGCTCGAAAAATAAAAGGCCACCCAGAGTGAAAAGCAGGCCCAGAAGCACTGAAAGGCCTATCGAAAAAGAGAACAGCCTGTCTGCCGCTTTACGGTCTCCCCTGCCGATAGCCATTCCTGACAGAATCGTGGAACTGGCCACATAGAAACAACTTACCGCAAAGAAGGCCTGAAGTATCGGCTTGCTCAGATTAACAGCCGCAAGACCTTGGGCACCAATCAGATTTCCTACAATGGCAGCATCTACTATATTGGCTATCTGGGTGGCGGCCACAGTCATAAGCGAGGCAAGTAGATACTGCTTGAACGCCTTGTTGATGAGTTTGGGAGTCCTCTCGGCCATCTGAATTCAGAAAATTCTCAGCCAAGGATGAACATTCTGTCGAAATGGGTGACTTTGAGCACTTCCATTATATTCTCATTGACGCCCAGCAGTGTCACTTGCCGTCCCTGTGCAGCGCTGGCCTTTCTGAGACGGAGCAGTACACGCAGACCGGAACTTGCAATGTAGTCCATCCCATTGCAGTCGATTATTATCGGCTTCGAGGCCAGGGATTCGAGCTCTTGTACGTAGGTCTCCGCCTGCTCGGCAGCCAATGTGTCAAAACTGCCCTTCATGATGGCAATGACGTTCTCCGAATTGTTCTGAATTGTGATTTCCATAGAATTATTGATTTTTTGTTTCTTTACCGATGAATTTGATACAAAGCATTGTGATGTCATCGCTCTGGGGCGTCCCGGAAGAATGCCGTCTCACCTCATCAAGCACAATTTCAATGACACCGGAAGCATCCGCATCTGAGACAGTCTCCAATATTTTGGACAGTCGTGCCCTGCCGAATTCCTGTCTGCCGGCATCCATCGACTCTGTCACTCCGTCCGTATAAAGAAGCAGAGTGTCTCCCGGCAGCAACTTCGTCTTCCCGGGGACGAAATCCACCCCTTCCAGCACGCCGAGCGGCACGTCCACCGAAGAGGGGAAAGTCCCGACAGAACCGCCGCTCACAAGCATTGGAGCATCGTGACCGGCATTGACATATTCCAAGTCTCCGCTGGTCAGATCAAGACATCCCATCCAGAATGTGACAAAACGGCATTTCTCATTGTCTGCGCACAGTGAAGAATTCATCTGCCCCGCAGCTTTGGCTACAGATATTCCGGCTACCATACTGCGGAAGAGATAGTGCGTCGCCGCCATAAACAGAGCCGCCTGCACTCCCTTGCCGCTTACATCACCTATGCAGAAGTAGAGGCTGTCTCCGTGAAGGAAATAGTCGTAAAGGTCTCCTCCGACTTGACGTGAAGGATGAAGACAGGCCGAAATATCCAACCCCTTCCGGTCAGGAAACGGCGGGAACACGTGGGGAATCAGCTCGTTCTGCGCAGCACTGGCAAGCTGCATCTCATTTTCCATAATGGCCTTTTCCTTCTCGGTCCTCCGCTTCTCCGCGATAAACGGACCGGACACATACCTGACTGTGAACCTTACGACCAGATATATGCAGATGAACATCAGCAGGAAAATAAGCACAATCGCGGACATGGCCTTGCGGACACCCCTGTCAATGATTTTCTTGTCGGCCGAAAGGATGACTTTCCATCCTATGTGACCGATGATGCTCTCCCGCTCTATCAGATCCTCGTCAGAGAGCTCCAGAATATAGTCATCAGGAAGGACAACCGCGTCGCCATCAGATTTATAAATGCTGATGTCCATATCCTTCCTCACCTTGTATTCCGCAACAAAGGATGTGAGATAGGTCTCCGGAAGAGCGGAATACAGCATTCCCAGACATTTGCCTTCCCTGTCCGTCAACGGCTCAAAATAACTGACTACACTTAACGTGTCTGACAATACGAGTTCTCCCCACTCCGGCAGGCCTTCCACAAAACATTTCTGCCAGTTCCCGTCTTTCTCCAATTCAGGGCCGTTGATATATGTATCCAGAATTATATTCCCGTTTTCATCATAGCAGGCGTAGCGCTCAAGATATCCGCCGCCTATCGGAACGATGTTCTTGTCAAAGACCATTGAGACACCGCGCACGTCATCGACGGCAGTAATGGCATGGATAAGCAGAGAGTCCACCGATTTGCAGTCCGAAAGCATCTGGGGGGCAAGCACGGCTATGGTGTTGGTCGAAGCTTCAACCCTCAGCAGCCTCTGTTCCATAATACGGGTGATGGCGACAAGGTTCTCCTCGAGGCGGTCGTTGAGCATCCGCCCGTAATCCGTCCTGACCCGAACTTCAATCATAAGCATAATGACTGTCGAGACCAGCAGGACCACCGCCGTCACCAAAGCAGTCATCCTGATCTGAAAACCGCCGGGGAGCAATTTTTTCCACTTCAAACCCATAACACACAAATATAGGTAATTAACGGTATATACCGAAAAAATCCTGCATTTTGCATTTTCAGCCGAGAGAGTCAGTCTTCAACTGCTCGATATAGTTGTCTATGCGGGAAAGTTCCTGTGGGATGCGGATGTGCTGGGGGCACAGGGACATGCACTTGTTGCAACTTATGCAGTGGTCCGCCTGGCGGACAGTGGGGACGGCTTTATTATAGGAAAGCAGGTAGCGGCGGCGGGCTCTCGCATAGCCTTTCTGCTCCGGAGAGGTGATATAACTGCCGTCCTGGACAGTCCTGTTGTAGAATGCGAATATGCCGGGAATGTCTATACCGTAGGGGCAGGGCATACAATATTGGCACCCGGTGCAGTCCACCGGCGGTTAGTTGTGCAGATTGACGGCGTCTTCCTCAAGCAGTTCCATCTCGGAGGCGGAAAGTTTTTTGAAATTCCGGAATGTTCCGAGATTATCCTCCAGATGTGCCATACACTCCATTCCGCTGAGGACTGTGAGCACTCCGGGGAAGCCGGCCGCAAAGCGCAGAGCCCACGAAGCCGGGGATTTGCCGGGCTCCACAGCCGAGAGGCGGAAAGTCTCGGAAGAGGGAAGACCGGCGAGGGCGCCTCCGCGCAGAGGTTCCATTATGACGGCAGGAATCCCGAGCCGTTCAAGTTCCCCATACATGAACTGGGCGGAAGCATTTCCCCGCTCAGGATGTCTCCAGTCAAGATAATTCATCTGAATCTGGACGAAGTCCCAATGGTACTTCTCATGTAGGGAGAGCATGTACTCAAATGCAATCTGATTTCCGTGGAACGAGAAGCCAAGGTTGCGGATATGCCCCAGGCGTCTCTGCTCCAGGACGAAGTCCATAAGACCGGTTTCCAGAAAACGTTTGCTGAAATTGGTCTGGCCCCTGACGCTGTGGAGAAGGTAATAGTCCACATAGTCGGTGTCGAATACTTCAAGAGAATGGCGGAACATCTTCACACCGTCCTCATAAGGTTTGTCCGTCACCTGGAAATTGGAAAGTTTTGTGGCGAGCAGCCATCTTTCCCTCGGATACCGGCGCAGAGCCTTCGCAGTGGCGGATTCGCTCATACCTTTCAGATAGACGGGGGCCGTGTCGAAATAGTTGACCCCGCACTCCATGGCAAGATCTATCATCTCATCCACCTTCGCCTGGTCGATAACATCATTGCCGTTTTCGTCCTTTATCATGGGCCAGCGCATACATCCGAATCCAAGTGCCCCGACACCGGGGTAATTCCGGAGCATCGAGCCAGTCCTGTATGGGGCAGGAGCCGCTGCCGGGTCAGGCAATTCAGACGCGGCCTTCTTGATTGTGCGCGGTGCACATGAGACTGCGCCCAGCGCCAGAGTGCCGATGCCGGCTTTTTTCAGAAAATCCCGTCTTTCCATATTACTACTCATAATGACTTTCAATGGCATCCACGACTATTGCACTCAAGGGCCTCACAGGGCAGAGGTATTCACATTTGCCACAGCCTATGCACTGGTGGCGGGCCACGGTAGCCACCCTCTTGCCTTCAGCATTGTCATACATCACCACTGCACCCACCGGACACACCCGGACACATTTGCCGCAACTTATGCAGGAGGCCTCGTCCACCGAGGCATGGCCTATGTGAATCAGGGTCTTCCTGTCTTTTTCTATCGGTCTTATGGCACCGGAAGGACAGATATCTGAGCAGACCGTACACTCCGGACGGCAGAAGCCCTTCTCGTAGCCCATCCGGGGCTGAAGGAGATGGCCCGGGTCGGTGGAAGGACGGAGCACATGACTGGGGCAGGAAGCCACACACAACTGGCAGGCAGTGCAGCGCGAGTAGAAATCTTCTGCACTTGAGGCTCCGGGAGGTACCAGAAATCCCTTGCGGTGGGGATCCTGCTTGTCGATTACTTCGGCGAGGCCGCCGTCAAGTTTCAGTTCGTCCGCGGCGAGGGTGGTTCCTGTAAGGACCGCAGCAGCGGAAAGGAAACCGCGGCGGGAAAGGGAATCGGGGCGGGAAAGGGATCCGGAGCCGCCACTATTTCGCGGCGCCACCGAAAAGGAAATCGCCCCCTCGCGGCAGTTTTCGATGCAGTCGAAGCAGTCCACACAGCGGGAAGTATCGATTGTATGATGTTCCATGTCGATACATGACGCCTTGCACTTCTTCCCGCAACTGAGGCATCCGACACATTTGCTTTCATCGATATGTATCTTGAAAACCGAGTGGCGGCTGACGGTACCGAGCACCGTGCCGACGGGACAGATGTTGTTGCACCAGGCCCGCCCCCAGAGGACCGAGAGCACTATTATTAAAAGGTATGACCCGAGACCGACGGCAAGCAGGAGTGCGGGAGCGCCGGAGCCGATACCAATTATCGAGCGGATCATCCGGCCGTAGGCGCTGTAGGGCGCTATCAGGGCTACTGCACCCTGGAAACCGGTCAGGATGGCGAAGACGGTAAGGGCAAGGACTCCATAGCGGAGCCATTTCCGCTCCTTTGCAAATGAAAATTTCCGGGCGTGGTACGCGGAGTGCCGAAGAGCCATCCGCCTGGCAAAAATCTTGTCAAGCCTCCTTCTGAGCGCTATCACGATGTCCTGAAACACGCCCAGAGGGCAAATAACCGAGCAGTAAATCCGTCCGAACACGAATGTCACGAGGAGCACGGCGGCAATCACCGCCACATTGAGAGAGAGGCACGCCGGCAGAAATTGAAGCGACGCCATCCAGCCCCACCAGCGGGCACCGACTCCAAGGAAAAGAAGGGTGATGCCTGTAAGGAACACGGCGGCGAGGATGATTCTGATTTTTCGCAACATATTCCACAAAATCAAAACAGGTTCTTATTTCCGGCAGAGGATCACGCTGAATTCGAAAAGCAGATAAAGCGGGATTGCCAGAATTATCATTGAGAGCGGGTCTGCGGGGGTTATTATGGCGGAAATCACCAGCACCGCGACTATGGCGTGTTTGCGGTATTTGCGAAGTCCGTCACGATGCACGAGGTCCATCGCGGAAAGGATTGTGATGAGCATCGGAAATTCGAACACGAGACCTATCACTATCACCAGCGAGTAGAAGAGCGACATATACGAGCTCAGGGTGATATTGTTGTCCACAATGGAACTGACGCTGTAATTCACGAAAAATTCCAGGCAGAGGGGAAGGACTATGAAAAATCCGACCGCGACTCCGAAATAGAACAATCCTGAAGCAAGCAGGAATGCACCCCTCACCGACCTGATCTCACTGTCGTAAAGGGCGGGAGCTATGAAGCGCCATAGTTCATAAATTACAAACGGGAAGGCCACGACAAGTCCGGTGGCGGCGGCAGCGCTCATGTGCACGAAAAACTGGGAACTTATCTCCACATTGATGAGTTTCATCGAAAGATCCAATCCCAGCAGGCGGTAGGTGATGAATGAGGGTGAGAGCGGCGCGAAAATCAGTTTGTCGAAAAGGATGCCTTTGAAGCAGAAAGCCACCACCGCAAACACAAGAATAAAGAGCAGAGAACGGAATATCGTCATTCTCAGCTCTTCAAGATGATCCCAGAAAGTCATTTGCTTCCCGGAGTCCATTTATTCCTCCTTCTTTTCGGTTTTGGTTTCAGAGGGTTTCTCGTCGATGGTGGTCTCTATTTCATTGAGGCCTTCCTTGAAACTCTTCACACCCTTGCCAAGTCCTTTCATCAATTCGGGAATCTTCTTGCCGCCGAAAAGCAAAAGCACTACGAGGGCGATGATGACAATCTGCCAGGGTCCTACGACGCCGAGAGGTAAAATCATGAACATAAACTATAGTTTTTTAAGATTTTCAAAGATAAACAATATTTCCGTTTCTTCGGCTTTCTTCCGCCGCGAAACATACCAGATGGCTTTCGATAAGCTTTTCGGGCGAGGTTCTGATGACGGTCGAATCCGGATTCTCATCATAATAAGAATCTGCACTGCCACTTTCGAGAGCCGTTATGAACGCCTCTATCAGATTAAGGTCCGCATTGCCGTGAAGGGGAGCGCGGTACGAAGCGGAGAAATCATAGACTTCATCCGGATCCCCGTTATGATAATGGACTGTTATTTTCCTCTCGTCGGCGGTAATCGTACCGCCGCGGAATTTGAGCACCGTCACCCTGTTGTCATCACCGGTGAGGCTGTCCATCTTGATGCTCACGGTGGTGCCGTCAGACATCTGGACAAACACATCCTGGCACTCGAAGGCATCATTCCCGCATTTGAAAGCGCAGCGGCCGTAACGCGACTCCTTCAGTTCGCGGAGGATGGCATCATCCAGGCTCTCCCCTTCCCTTGCCATGAAACCGGCAATCCAGTCGTGACGCCTGAGGTACAGGTCCACCGCGGAATACGGACATTCGCCCTCAAGAGGACAGTCCAGACAGCGGTCAGCGGCTTCGGAAGGAGCATTTTCAGCCACAAAAAAACGCGCAGCGGTGCGGGAAAGCACACTGACAGGCTTCGCATCGGTAAGCCAGAGCGCAATATCCACATCGTGGCAGCATTTGGAAAGGAAAACCGGGCTGCCCATCTCTCTCACATTCCAGGGGCCGCGGACATAGCTGTGCAAGGTCCTGTCAACTCCGATATCAGTGGTATGTGAAATGGAAATGAGACCGCCGAGATTTTCTCTGCGGGAAAGGCGTCTCAAAGTGGAATAATATTTCTTGTAACGGAGAACATAGCACACTCCGATCAGGACACCGGCATCCCGTGCAGCATCTGCAATCTCCCGCGTCTGGGAAGCGTCGAGCCCGACAGGTTTTTCCAGCAGGACATGATAAGAATGTGAAATGGCTTCGAGAGCGAAATCCCGGTGAGTGAAATCGGGAGAGCCGATAATCACAGCGTCAATATCCTCCGGAGCGGCGGCAAGCAGTAGTTCCCCACCTGCGAAGCACCTTTCCCGAGGCAGGCCGAACTGCCGGCGGACCGTCTCCACCCTGTGCTCGTCTATATCGGCTACATAGGTGAGGACCACCCTTTCCGGATGGTCCTTCACATATTTCAGGTATTTGGTCGTCCTGTTGCCCAGTCCGACCGCGGCAAGACGCACCGGCATCACTTGTCGAGAGAAAGTATCCTCACATTTCTGAACTTGACGCCAGCGCCGTGGCCAAGGAAGCCGACATGACCCTTTTCATTGAAAAGTCCGGGGTGATTGCGGTGGTCGGTCATATACGGATTGACAGAGCCGCCGTCGGGAGCGACAGCATGGCCCTGGCAGGCTTCGCGGAGGTCGGCATCGAGGATAACCTCACCGTTGACAGTGACTTTCACACGGTCGCCCTTGACGATGATTTCCTCGGTGCTCCACTCGCCGAGAGGTTTGTGGACAATACGCTTGGCGGGAACAATTCCGTAGGCGGAACCGTGCACCTGATAGTCCTGAAGTCCGGCATACATCGGTGCGTCGTGGTCGAGAATCTGCACTTCGCACATTCCGTCAAATGCGGCATCCACTCCCATCGGAGTCCTGACACCGACACCGTTGTTGACACCTTCCCTCATGAAGCAGAACTCGAAGCGGAAGATGAAATCGCGGTATTCCTTCTTTGTGTAGAGGTTGCGGGCCGCACCGTAGTTGGCAGTCACATAAATTGTACCGTTGACAGGAGTGTAGCCGTTGAGGTCACCGGTCCAGCTGTCGAGATTGGTGCCGTCGAAGAGCAGTTCGAAGCCCTGTGCGGCCTCCTCCTCTGAAAGAGTGATCTTCCCTACAGGCTTGGCATCGGCAAGAATAAGATTGATCTCGTCGATAGCATAACCGTCGTCGGCACTGCCAGCCTTGGCGTAGATTTCCTTCGCCTTGCCGAGGACGTCGCCGAGAGTGGCATAGTCGATGTCGTCAAGAGAGTTGGCTGCGACAATGCGGGCGGTATGCGCGGCCTCGTATGCAAGAGAGGGGTCCTCCATACATTTTCCAGCCTCGAGGAAGGCCTTCATTGTGGGGGCTGTCCGGAAAGCCTTCAGGATGGCATTCCTGGTCTGGGGGTTCTTAGCCTGCGAAAGAGCCTCGGAATATTTCAGGCATTTCTGATCGACATCGGAAATGTATTTGCCTGTAAGCTCCACATACCTGAGGATATAGCAGTCGCACCTGGCGAAATACTTGTGTACCGAATGAGCTGCGGACCCGTTGTCCACAAGCAGGATGGCCTTGAGCGCGGCGGCGTCCGACTTGTCGCAGAGGGCCTCGAGATCCTTCAGGGCTTCGTTGGTATTGGATGAAGCCAGAGCAGTGTAGAAGCGCTCCGGATGAGAAGCTGAAGCTATCGCGGCGCTCACTTTTTCATATTTCTGACTGCCGTCAAGGGTCTTTATAGTAGCCATAAGGGCATTGCAATACTGCGGAACATCAGCCTCGGCGGCCTTGTCGAGAAGGGCGCTGACGGCGCTGAAATCCTTTTCACGAACGACTCCCTCAAGAGCTCCGAGAGCGGCTTCTTTCAGGGCTGAGCCGGAAGCGATAGTCGCGAACACTACCGGAGCGGCCCCTTCAATGCGCCTTGTACCGGCAAGGGTAAGGAGGTCGCCGAGCTTGTCGCCCTTGGCACGACCGAGAGCGGCTGTGACTTTGGGAGCTATATCGCCATTGAAACATTTCAGGGCGGCAAGAGCCTCTTCACTGCGGGAAGTACCCAGCAGGGCTATAAGGGCATCGGCAGCCTTGTCGCCTCCGAGAAGAGAAGCGGCTTTAATTGCAGCGGATCCGAGTTCACCGGGGGCCTTGACTGCCCCCAGGACAGTCTTTTCACCGGCAGCGATGAGGTTTTCGCCGAGATAGTTGATAACATCGGCCCTGGCCTCATCGGTAAGTTTATTGTAAGCGGCGATGGCGGTCTTTGCAAAACCCTCCCCTACATATTCCCCGGCAGCCTTGAGTGCAGTTACCCTGTATGCACGGTCCGGATCTTTAAGGGCGGCCTCGTACACCGGAGCGGCATCCGCTCCATTGATGATTCCGGCAAGCCAGAGAGACTGGCAGCGCTCCTGAGACTTGTCGCTGGATGCGAGAGCCTCATATTTGTCTGTCAACTTCTCGCTGTAGGCATCGCACACGATGATTATCTCGGTGCGCAGAAGGCGCATTTGGGATACCAGGAATTGCAGATTGTAGATGTCGGTGGTGACAGATATTCCGTCGATGAGGCCCTGTTTCACAGCCGGTACACACGCGGCATTCTCCGGTCTTGTCGCATAATTGACAAGGGCGGAAATCGCATACTCATAAAGGGCGTTGGACTGTTGGGAGGCCGGGGCAAGCATGGCCGCCATATAGGTTACGGTGGCGGGAGCGTTGTCGGCGAGGTCCTTCACCTCGCGGGCAAAATCCTCCTCATTCTGGAGAGGCATCTGTGCCAGGACATCCTGGACAATGGTGGGAACGGTACGCTGGCGCGCATCCTGTGCATAAGCCGCGCTGCCAAGGAAGAGGACGGCGGCGATTATTAATGAAAATGTTTTCTTCATGATTCAGTGATTTTTAAAGTTTCCAGTCACCTCTCATAGGCTGATATATCAGGTGGTTTGCAGAATCGTCGCCGATAAAGAGTTCTGTCTTGGGATCGAAATGGAGAGTTCTGCCGAGACGGAGGGCGCACACACCCATATTGACAATGGTGGAACTGTGGTGTCCAATATTCTCGTCCAGAGCGAATCTCCTGCGGCCGAGGACACATTCTATGAAATCGGTGTTGCGCATCGGAGGGTCGGGCAGTTCATTGATGATATCCATCACATTGGGGATGGTACATTCGAAGCCTTTATAGACTTTTCCGAGAGGCCCCTCGATGAAAGGCACCTTGCCCTCGCTTTCATGGCCTTCGCCTTCAAGGATGATGCGGCAGCCGTCATCATAAGTGTAAGTGATGCTTCTCCATGTGCCGGCTGCGTCCGGATGCTGCTGAGGCGCATCGGCCTCCACCTTCACAGGGAATGTGTCGTCCTTTCCGAGAATGTACTGCACGGGGTCGATATAGTGCTGGCCCATATCTGCAAGTCCGCCGCCGTCATAGTCCCAATAACCGCGGAAAGTCTGGTGCACGCGGTGCGGGTTGTACGGCTTCAGCGGAGCGGGGCCGAGCCACATGTCGTAATCGAGATTTGCGGGGACGGCCTCAGGCGCGAGATTGGTCTTGCCCTGCCAGAAGAATTTCCAAGCGAAGCCGTTGGCTCCGGAAATGCGGACTGTAAGGGGCCATCCGAGAAGTCCGCTCATCACGAGCTTCTTCAGGGGCTCGACTTCAGTTCCGAGTCCGTAGAATGTGTCCGCAAAGCGGAACCAGGTGTTCAGACGGAAAATGCGGCCGTTCTCTTTGACAACCTCGGCCACCCGGCGGCTCTCGCCAATGGTTCTTGTCATAGGTTTTTCGCACCAGATATCCTTGCCGGCACGGGCAGCCGCACAAGCCATCACGCCGTGCCAATGAGGAGGGGTGCAAATATGCACGATATCGACATTGGAGTCAGCGACGAGATCCCTCCAGTCGGAATAAGACGCGGGTGTATCGCCATATTTCTGCTGACATTTTTCGACTCCCAGACGCAGGTGCTCGGAATCCACGTCGCACACTGCAACAAGACGGCAACGGTTGTCATTGTAATAATGATAACTGCTGCGACCTATGCCGCCGACACCGATAATACCTCTGGTGAGCTGGTCGGACGGCGCTGTGAAATTATTGTCACCGCCCATTTTTCCGAATACATTCCTCGGAAGTATCGTGGCGGCTGCAATGCCGACCGCCGATTTCTTGAGAAAACTTCTTCTTCCTTCGTTCATGGATTATTCTTTTTAGTGATTATTGTTTATTTTTTCCAAAGTTTGATATTCAAATCATAATATCCTCCCACACTGACGACAATGCCGCGGACAAGTGAATCGTAGGCTGCTGTCAGGTGGAGATTGAGGGCATCGCGGTTGTTCTTGACAGGACGGAAGTTGGCCTGCACTCCGGCATACCAGTTGTATGTGCTCCACAAGCCTTTCAGGGCCACATCGCACCACTCGGCCGGCGAATACTGGAAAGAGCCGATGACCGTATGTCCGCGGCGGAAACGGTCCACCGCATCCTCGTCCTCCTCAGCCCACTGGATTCCGGCCACATTCTGATAGTCGAGAGTTATCTGGCAGGGCCCGAATGTGGCTCTCTGTCCTAAAGTCGCCACAAAATCGTACTGACCGTCGGCTCTCTGGATGGCGGAAGCGCTCCAGACATTCGAGAACCACCCGTACTCTCCCTTCCAGCGGAGGTTCCATGTCCAGCGGTTGCTCTTGAAGAAAGTTTCCCCGAATGGAGATGTTGTCCATTGGAAAGCGATATTGGTCTTCTCGGACGGTGTGGTATAGTCAAGGGCCGCACCCCACTGGTATGTGGCGAGGTCATTCCACAACTGGGAATAGAAGGGCATCGGCACCTGCCAGTCCCAGGGCTCGTTTTCGAATCCGCCCGTCATTATCATGTCTTTGCCGAGGGTGATGTTGAACCCTCCGAAAGTAAGATATACGCAGCAGTAGTTTAGCCAGTTGATGTCACCGGGACAAAGAGTGTTCTCATAAAGTCCCTTGAGACCATAGGGGGCATACATCCAGCGGTTTACGAGCAGCCATGAGAAATGTTCTCCCGCATATCCTTCGAACACGGTGTTGATCATCGAATTTCCATGGCCGATAGAGATTTTGTCCTCGTTTTGGGAGGCCACGCCTTCAACAAAAGGAACGATGGAAAGGGTCGCAGATGACACGGAAGTGTCTTCCTCATCCTGGGCTGCAAGAGTCACATTCGGTACGACGACAGCAAAAAGGATGGCTGCGGCAGAAAAGAGTTTTTTCATTTTCTTTGTCAATAAGTAGGTTTATATTAATAAAGACGCTGCCCACCTATGAATTCTCTCATTATCGAGTGAGGAGGGATTATCGCTATTTCAGATGGCGTGAGCGCAGTGATGCGTTCAAGGAAAGTAAGAAGATTGGCAGCTTTTTCGTGTGCAGGGGAGTTGTCTCCGATTTCGTAGAGCAGCGGCTCCGCATAATATTTGAGAAGCGGAAGGTCATAGAGCATCGAAGAGTTGAAGACCACATCCGCATTCTCTTCATAAGGGAAAATATTCTTGATTTCACCTTCGCGGACTGATGGCCAGCGGAGAATGTTTTCTTCGGCCGTGATGCCTCTGAGACGGTTGTCCCGGACTATGCGGCGCAGCAGCCTCTTGTCGGTTGTGGAGTTATGCACATCCACTCCTTCGAGAGCGGACATGGCGGAAATATACACATTGAAAATCCTGTTCCGGTCAACGGCAGGGGTCAGCGCCGGATTGAGCGCATGGATTCCTTCCATGAACACAAGCCCGCCGGGTTCCAATTTGAGGGTGTTAGCCGGGTCGAAGGTTTTCTGTCCTTTGACAAAATCGAATTTCGGCATTACGATTTCCTTGCCGGAGAGAAGATCATTGAGCTGGGAGTTGAGCAGTTCCACATCCATAGCTCCTATACTCTCGTAATCCTTGTTGCCGTTCTCATCGACCGGAGTCTCGTCTCTGTCGAGGAAATAGTTGTCCAATTCGATGACGTGGGGAATCCTGCCGAGGACGGCGCACTGGGCAGCGATTCTGATCGAGCTGGAAGTCTTGCCGCTGGAAGAGGGGCCTGACATCATCACAAAAGGCCTTTCCTTGCTGTTGAAGAATATTCGGTCAGCAATGGATGCGTATTCCCTTTCCTGTTTTGCTTCGCATAATGTAATGAGGCCGGTTGCACGGCCGGAAGCCTGAATTTCCTTCAAATCTTCAAGTGTGCGGATCCCGATAGTGTCGCACCAGGTGCTGTACGCCTCAATTGCCTTCTCTATTTTTGTCATATCCAAAAGAATTAAAGTGTAAATTTAATAAAAAAACGGATAGACACATAAAAAAAATCCGGGACAGAATGTCTCGGATTTTGGTGGAGGTAGTGGGAGTCGAACCCGCGACCCCCTGCTTGCAAAGCAGGTGCTCTAGCCAACTGAGCTATACCCCCGGTTCGAAGTAGTCCTGAGCAGACTTGAACTGCTGACCCCCACATTATCAGTGTGGTGCTCTAACCAACTGAGCTACAGGACTATAAAGACTGTTAGAGAACAAAAGAGCTCTGTCAGATGTCGTGCTCCAAAAAGGAG
>JAKSKQ010000027.1 GCA_024401675.1 Bacteroidales bacterium
GTGGGCAGCTCCGAAACTTTGCAAGGTCGGGAAGAAAACTCGCCGCATCATGGCCGGTGAAAACGGCTCCATCCAGGGTCCCGCAGAGCGCAAGTGGGGCTACACGGTGCTTACTGTTGCCGATTGGGATGCAGACGGCAAGGCGGACATCATAGTCAACTCCATCTGGGGCAAAATCCAATGGTACAGAAATGCCGGGGCGAAAGACGGTCTTACTCTCGAAGAAGTCCGCGACATCAAGGTGGACTGGCCCTCAGAAGCGCCCAAGCCCAAGTGGAACTGGTGGGATCCCGCTCCCGGCACTCTCACAAGCCAGTGGAGGACAACTCCTGTGGCCATTGACTGGAACAAGGACGGAATTCTGGACCTTGTAATGCTTGACCATGAGGGCTATCTGGCATTCTTCGAAGGCTTTGTCAGGGACGGAGAGCATATTCTCAAACCCGGAGCGCGCATCTTCGCATGCAAGAACGGATGTGTCTATAACAACCGCAAGGGCATTACCGACAAGACACCTGGGCTGCTGAGACTCAACGACCTCGAAGCCGGCCAGTCAGGCCGCCGCAAGATATGCTTCACGGATTGGGACAAGGACGGCAAACTCGACCTCATCATCGATGGCCGCTACGGTGCCAACTGGTTCCGTCAGATGAACACGGGCAAGAAGGGGATTGTGCATTTCATGTATATCGGCGCCCTCAGTTCCACCCGTCTGGAAGGCCACACCACCAACCCCACCCCTGTTGATTGGAACGGCGACGGGATCAGCGAACTTCTCGTGGGAGCCGAGGACGGACATTTCTATTATATCCCGAACACTATGAATCCTCAGATGACAATAAAACTCTATCCCGAAGGCAACCCTTCTTCCAACGGTCTGGAAAATATTCCTGAAACCATCGATGAAAAGGGCTATGTGTGGAACATTTCCGAGCCGCGCCTTCTTGTCTATCTTCCCGAAAAGGACGTAAAGCCTTCAAAAGCAGTGCTTGTCGTGCCTGGTGGCGGATATGAGAAATGCTGTGTGACCTTCGAAGGCTACAAAACCGCTGAATATCTTGCCTCCCGCGGTATTGCGGCGTTCGTGCTTGAGTACAGGCTTCCGGGTGGTCATCCGGAAACAATTCTCGAGGACGGAGAGCAGGCCATGAGAATCATCCGCTCCCGTGCAGATGAATTCGGAATCGACCCCGGTGATGTGGGAGTGATGGGCTTTTCCGCCGGCGGACATTTCGCAGCGACTCTTCTTACAAAATATACCGGCGCCCAGACCCGTCCGGACTACGGAATTCTCGTCTATCCGGTCATTTCCGCCAAATATGAATGTGTAAAGACCATGGACAAACTTCTCGGCGAGGCGATAAATGATCCTCTCGCAGCCGCCTCCTGGAGCTGCGAGAACAATGTGACCTCCGACACCCCTCCCACAATGCTTATCCTCTGCGGCGATGACACCACTGTGAGCCCCTCCAACAGTAAGGATTTCTATGAGGCTCTTATCTCCGCCGGAGTGAAGTCACAACTCCACATTCTTTCCAACGGAGGACACGGATTCTGGATGCGTGACCGTTTCAGATACGACGTCGGCACCTATCACAATATGACCGACTGGATCAGGAATTGGAACAAGTAAAAATCAATATGAAATGAAAACGAACTTAATCAGGCATTTCTGTTCTCTGGCTGCATCGGTGCTGCTTTTTGCAGTGAACCTTTCAGCTCAGAGTACGGCAAATGTGGTCACCGGTACCGTTAGAGACGATGCCGGGCCGCTGCCGGGAGCTTCCGTGGTTATTCAGGGCGGCTCAAAGGCTACTGTTACTGATGCCGACGGACGTTTCTCCCTGGATATCGGTACCTCCGGGAGTGCCGTACTGGAATTCTCCTTCCTCAACTGTGTCACCCAGACACGGACGGTTGCTCCGGGAGAAAAAATTGACATTACCTTGAAGGCCGATGCCACTGTGCTCGAAGATGTTGTGGTGATCGGTTACGGTGAGGTCGGCAAGCATGATGTTACCGGAACAGTCTCGACTGTATCCACCAAAGAAATAGCCCGCTCGTCAGCTCTCGGAGTGGACCAGGCGATTCAGGGCCGCATTTCCGGTGTCAAAATCAATTCCGCGGACGGACAGCCGGGTGTGGACTCGGAGGTCATCATCCGTGGCGCGAACTCCCTTACACAGGACAACAACCCTCTCTATGTTGTGGACGGGTTCCCCAGGGAGGACTACTCCCTGTCAGCACTGCCAAGTACTGACATCAAGGCCTTCACTGTCCGCAAGGATGCTTCCGCCACTGCCATTTATGGAAGCCGCGGAGCCAACGGCGTCATCATCATCGAGACACGTCAGGGAGAGATCGGCAAGCCGAAGATTGTCTATAACGGCACGATCGGCTTCCAGCAGGTAACAAAGAAGATGGCCATGATGAATGCCTATGATTATGTGAATTACCAGATCCAGCTCAATCCCGGAATGGAGGAAAGATATCTTTCCGGGGAGGGCAAGACTCTCGAGGATTACCGCAATGCCGAGTCTATCGACTGGCAGGACCAGCTTTTCCACACGGCACTCATCCAGAAGCACAATATCGGTATCAGCGGAGGAAACAGTTCCACCAAATACAATGTTTCCTTCACATATACCGGACAGGACGGTGTGATCCGCAATTCCGGCTACAACCGCTATCAGGGTAAGGTCTCACTCAACCAGAAGATTTTCAAGTCCTTGTCCATGCGCTTCAATGCTACATATTTCGAGGACAAACGCTACGGCCAGCTGGCCACCAATCAGCTTGACACGTCCACCGGTTACCAGACTTACCTCATGTACAGGACCTGGGCATTCAGACCTGTGACTCTCCAGAATTACAAGCCTCTGGACATCGATGACGAGGATGACGACTACAGCGCCATGTACGATGGAAATACTCTCAACCCTATCATTTCCAACAACAATGAGCAGAAACAGACTTCCCGCAAGTCTCTTGTGACAAGCATCCGTTTCGACTGGACAATCATCCCCGGACTCAAATTCCAGACCCAGGCCGGAATCAACCGCAGATCTACTGAGAATGAGAATTTCTACAATTCCCTCACATACAACGGCCGCAATCGTCCAAGCAACTCCTACGGGGTCAATGCCGATGTGCATACTACTGTCCTCAACGAGTGGATGAATGAGAATACGCTCACTTACAGGAAGAAAATCGACCGCCACAACATCGATGCCATGGCCGGTTTCTCAATCTCCGGCAGCAGCACCAAGACCAGCGGATTCAAGACCATACAGATTCCGAATGAGAATATGGGACTCTCCGGTATGGATGACGGTACTCTTTATTCCGCCGATTATTCGGTACTCAGCAGCCGTCTGATGTCTGTTCTGGCGCGTGTGAACTATTCATACAGAAACCGTTACCTTTTCACAGCTTCATTCCGTGCAGATGGTTCCTCCAAGTTCGGAAAAGGCCGTCAATGGGGGTATTTCCCCTCCGCAGCCTTTGCCTGGAGCATGAAGGATGAGCCTTGGATGCGTACTGTGACTCAGATTTCCAATGCAAAAATCCGTCTCAGCTGGGGCCGCACGGGAAACAACCGCATCAACGATTACTCGCGCTACTCCTATCTCGAGAATGCCGGCTGGTATTCATTCGGAAACGGGGTTCCCGGAATTGCCTACAGGATGGCGAACCTCGGAAATGAGGACCTCAAGTGGGAGACCACAGGTCAGCTCAATGTCGGGCTCGACTTCTCTATGTTCGATGACCGGCTCGGTCTGGTGGTCGATTTCTACGACAAGGTCACAAGGGATCTGCTTCTCAATGCCAATGTCTCAGCCACCACCGGCATGAACAAGGTTTACAGGAACATCGGCTCAATAGGCAACATGGGTGTCGAAATCACTCTCAATGCAGTTCCTGTGAAGACAAAGGATTTCACATGGCGATCCGATTTCAACATCAGCTTCAACCGCAGCAGGGTGCTGTCTCTGTCCGATGACGAGAACCAGATGCTCACCAGTGTCAAGTGGACCGGCAACTTTGACGCCACTCCTCTGTATATCACTCAGGTAGGCGGTCCCATGACTGCATTCTACGGTTTTGTCTATGATGGCCTTTATCAGTTGGAAGATTTCGACAAGGCCACTGACGGTACTTATGTCCTCAAGGCAGGTGTGCCTACCAACGGTGACAGCGCTTCCACCATCCAGCCGGGTTACATCCGTTACAGGGATATCAACAACGACGGCGAGATAACCGATGCCGACCGTGTTGTGATAGGACGTGCCGAGCCGATACATGTGGGCGGATTCAACAATGTCTTCACCTACAAGAACTGGGAGCTTTCCATATTCCTCCAGTGGAGCTACGGAAACTGCGTGATGAATGCCAACCGCATCATGTTCGAGGGCAATCAGTCCTCCCGTCCGATCAATCAATTCGCTTCTTACGCGGACCGCTACGATGTGAATGACCCTTCCACTTACGGCAGTTCCAATCATGCCGTCAGGGGAGGCGGCCCTCTTGGTTACTATTCAACCAAAACTCTCGAGGACGGGTCTTATCTGAGGATAAAGAATGTCCAGCTTGTGTATAATTTCCCTAAGAAGCTCATTTCCAAGGCGAAAATGAGCGGACTCCAGCTTGCTCTTTCAGGAGACAATCTCTATACTTTCACCAAATATACGGGGCTTGATCCTGAAGTATCAACCAAGCACAGCAGCCTTACTCCCGGCTTCGACTATTCTGCCTATGCCAGGAACAGGATTTTCACATTCGGTGTAAACTTGACATTCTGACGCCATGAAAAAGATTTCATCAATTCTGATATCACTTTCCGTCCTTGTGAGCGGCTGTTCCTTTCTTGAGGTCGAGCCTCAGGGCATTTACCGCACGGGCGACTATTACAATAATATCGCTGAACTCCAGACTGCTCTCAGAGGAGTCTATTCCACAATGGGAGTTTCAGCCCTTTACGGACAGATGTATTCAGGCCGAATGGCACAGTGGGGCGATCTCGGGTACAGCAACTATTCTGTCGACAGAGGCACTGTGGCTGAGAATGCCGTCACTACTTCGGATGCAAAGATCAAGGGATACTGGCAGGCTCTGTATGCCGGAATCAACAATGCCAATCTCCTGATTGCCAATATCGATAAGGCTAAGGATGTGGATGAGAAGGAGAAAGCTTCTATTCTGGCCCAGGCCAGATTCCTCAGGGCTTACTACTATTTCATGCTTACTGTCAAGTTTGTCGATGTTCCCTTGAGGACGTCCCCGGTGACTGGCAGCACGGTTTCCGATCTGCAGATTGCCCAGACTCCCTCTCCCAAGGTCTATGAGTTCATAATCAGCGAGATGGAAGTTGCGGCGCAGGATGTTGAACCCATCTCCAAAGTGACTTCTCCCGGAGTCGTGAGCCAGTCCGCAGTGTGGGGCATTCTTGCAAGAGTGTGCCTGTACAATGCAGGCAACCCCAATAATACTCCCGGCATGTATGCAAAGGCCAGAGAGTATGCCGCCAAGGTCATCGATTCCGGCCTTCACAGTCTGAATCCTGACTACAAGCAGGTGTTCATCAACTATATGCAGGATCTCTATGACCCTCAGGAAAGCATCTTCGAGGTTGAATTCTACGGCAACAACAAGAGCGCATACAACTCCACCGCCGGCCAGATCGGACGCTGTGTGGGACCGAGGAACAAGAATATTGATGCCAAGCTCGGATATTGTCTGGGTACGGTCAGGAGCAACCAGTATCATTGGAACCTCTACGACGAGACTGACCTCCGTCGCGACTGGAACATAGTAAGTTACTATTATGATGCTGCGGATGAGACCAACGTCATATCCCTGACCAACACATTCGGCAAGTTTGCCGGCAAGTTCCGTCGTGAGTATGAGACTCTTCTGCCCCGTGCCAATGATGCCACTCCGACAAATTTCCCGCTTCTGCGCTACTCGGACGTGCTCCTGATGTTTGCCGAGGCCTACGCTGCCGATATCGACGCCCCCGCCTCCGATGAGGACAAGGCATACGAGTGTTTCAATATGGTTCGCCGCCGCGGTCACGGACTTGAAGCGTCAGTGCCTTCTGTCGATGTCGATTATGCCAAAGTCTCCGACAGGACAGAATTCCTCTATGAAATACAGGATGAAAGGGCCAGGGAACTTGCCTATGAGATGCTCCGAAAAGATGACCTCGTGCGCTGGGGAATTTTCTATGACAGGATGCATTCCAGCGAGATGAATGTGCCTACTACTCTTTCCGAATCAAATTATCAGTATGCCGCCCGCTACATTGACAATGTTGACCGGAAGGATGTCCGTTGGCCGATACCGGCCACTGAAATGAGCGTGAACAGCCTTCTGGTGCAGAATGAAGGATGGTAGGATTATTTAATGAACATGACAAAATGAGAAACCTTATTCCAATATTTGCCGTTCCGGCCATCTTGCTGGCGGCGTATTCCTGCAAACCTTCGCTTGCACCGGTCGATATTCCGGATGATTTCGACGCGCGTCTTGTCACAATCAACGCGGTCGAAGGGGAGAGAGTCTCATTCGATATCACAGGAGATGTCGATTTCATAAACTTCTATTCGGGAGAGCCGGGGAGCGACTACTCATATAAGGACAAGGACAGACTCTACCAGGATGAGATGCTGCTTTCCTTCTCCACCGCCCAGTATCCCAAGAACGGCACCAATCCCGATTGCGGCCGGTTTTACTGGTCCAATGACTTCCCCGGAATCTATGAAGAAACATGGATCAAGCTTGCTACATGGCATGATATCACCGACAAGATTGTCTATCCGAAGCCGAGCGACACCAACTATGTCCTCTATGACACGGACAATCTTCCCATCAGTGAATTCTTCGCCGAGGCCCCCGAGATGCCCATATATTTCTGCTGGAAGTTCTACACTGCCGAAAATTCCAAAAGGACTCGTTTCCGTATAGACAACTGGTCCATCCACGGCAAACAGTACGAGCAGGAGTTCTACTCCTTTGTCGGCAGCGCCTTCACCATGGTTCAAGGCAAGGGCTGCCTCATCGAGCCCTCTTCCTCCTATTATCCCAAGGTGACAGACAAATACATCCTTTGGGACGGAGTCTGGGAGTCAACTGTTGAAAAGGAGGGCTGGGCAATTTCCGCGCCCATCAAGTATGCCGAAGCTATCAATGCGGGTCACGACAAAGGGTTGAGCATCAAGACTATAGGTGATCCGATAATGCGCAATTACAACTACTATTACTCAGCCCCTGGCACATATTTCGCGGTTTTTGAGGCCATCAACTCCAATGCGGTGTCTCAGAAGAGCAAAACAGTCAAGATCACAGTGAATGTGGCCCCGGCAAAGGACAAGCCCATCGAGGAGGAAAAGTATATCGAGACTTCTTCCATTGAAGGCGATGTCTTGAACATCCCTTCAGAAGGCGGCTCGTCGAAGTTCGGACTCCGCTGTCTCTCACGCTGGGAAATTACAGTAGATAAAGCCTGGGCGTCAGCCGATATAACTGAAGGGAGCGGATCGCATCTTTATACAGTCGGGGTGTCCGCAGGGGCCAATGATACAGGCGCTCCCCGCGAGTGCACACTTACAATCAGCACGGCTGATTCCAAGCAAAAGACTATCAGAATATGTCAAGGAACAATGTAATTCTCATATTTTTGCTGATTTGCTCAGCCTTTCCGGCCTTCATAGGGTGTTCACCGGCGAAGGTTGAACCGGGTCCTCAGAGCACGACAATCACTGTCAGCGGAACAGTCACCTGTGGCGGGAAACCGCTCGCAGGTGTTGCTGTTTCAGACGGTTTCTCGGTTGTGACTACTCTTTCCGACGGTTCGTACAACATAGAGACAGATGGAAGTTGCGGTTATGTTTTTGTCACCCTGCCTGCCGGATACACTGTATCGGAGCGACTTGGCGCACTTGGGCAGTTCTACAGACATATCAATCTTTCGGAGAATAAACAGACTGCTGATTTTGTCCTGAAAGAGCAGACGGGAGAGTCTTTCAGAGCAGTTGTGGCCGCAGACCTTCATCTTGCCAACATCAACAATGCCCCGCTCCAATTCAAGCAGTTCTGCCTGCCGAATATGAAAGTTGACGTTTCTGATGCCCCGGGGCCTGTTTACGGAATTATCCTCGGTGATTTGGGAACCGAATCCAAGTGGTACAGCTCCGGATATGACCTGAATTCATATCTGAAGGACATCGAGCCTCTGGGCGCGCCGGTTTTCCATGTGATGGGCAATCACGACAATGATCCTTATCTGGTTGGTGACTGGCCGTCCGCTTCGACATTCAGAAGCATAATGGGGCCTGCTTACTATTCTGCCAATATCGGAAAGTGGCATTTCCTCTTTCTGGACAACATTGTTTACAGGAATGCTGCCGGAGGACAGGGAAGTCTCAAGGGAATTTCCGATTACAGCGCTGCCCTGAGCTCCGAGGTGCTCGACTGGACCAGGAAGGACATGGCCCTTGTCGGGAAGGACACTCCGGTGTGCATCTGCATGCATTCATCTTTCGACCAGATGGACCAGGCCAGCCGCGAGAGTCTGCTCGGAATCATTTCCGGATACGGCAAGGCTATTATTCTTTCCGGGCATCACCATCACAGCCGCTACTACCAGATTGCGGATAATATAGAGGAACACAACATCCCGTCCGTTACCGGTGCCACTTGGGAAAGTTTCGGTTCTCTCGGAGTCCATATTTGCCACGATGGAGTGCCAGGCTCCTACCGCGTGTATGATTTCGATGGGAAAAATGTGAAATGGCAGCAGTACGCTTATGACTATGACAAGTCTGTCCAATTCAGGATGTACGACATGAACAAAGTTCCCTCCGAATATGGCGGGGAGGCTTCATCGAACAAGGTACTTGTCAATGTGTTCGGTTGGGATTCCCTGTGGAAAGTGGAAGCATCGCAGGGCGGAACCCCTCTGGAGGTGACGAGAGTATATGTAAACGACCCTCTCTACAAGATGGTATATAAGATTGTCTATCCGGAAAAGACGGGTGGAATGTATATCCCGGCCAATGTGTCACATATGTTTTCAGTAACGGCAACTGATGCCGCCTCGACAATTTCGTTGAAGGTGACGGACCGCTTCGGCAATGTCTGGGCTGAAGAATTTGCCCGCCCTGCGGATTTCAAGATTGACTGATATGAAGAATATATCATATATAATTTTCATTGGCTTGCTGCTTGCCTCATCCTGCAAGGCGGATCGCGACTGCGTGATGCGCGGAGATTTCTCCCCTCGGGCGGTGCGTCTGAGTGCCGAATCCCTTGGGACCAGGGCTTCCTTTGCAGATAATGGAGACGGAAAATTGTCTCTAGTGTGGACTGAAGGCGACAAGGTCGGAATCTTTGCGGAGACCATGTCCATGATGATAGGGGAGAACGTGCCCTACGAAGTGGAGATATCCCCGAAGAATCCTTCCGAGTGCGCTCTGGTGCCCGGCGAAGACTGTATCGTATGGTCCGGGACTGACAAGCACTGTTTTTATGCCTATTCTCCATTCGTCCCCGATGTGACGGATCCCCACAGGGTTCCTTTCTCTCTTCCCGCTTCACAGAGGCAGGCTGCCGCGTCGGACATAAGCAGTCTTTCAGACTATGTGCTTTTGAAATCCAAGGTCGTGGAGGTGACTCCTTCCGATGATGATTTCGGAAAGGATGTCATGGTGAAACTTGATTTTGTGCAGTATTTCCCCATAGTCGAAATCCGTCTGAAAGCCTCCGGGAACAGTGTCGGAAGTACTTTGGTGCGTGCATCGCTTTCTTCATCTGATGCTCCTCTTGCCGCGGCGAAAGGCTCCATGGATCTTCTTTCAGATTCGGACGGAATCGAATATGAGGAGATTGCGTCACGCAGTGTGAGTGTGTCTCTTGTCAGTCCCGCGATACTTGGCGGCGAAGCATCTTCGGTATATCTTGTTACGGTCCCCGGTGAGCACAAGTGCCTGCAACTCACTCTCTTTTTCAGGGACGGCACTTGTGTGAATTATAATCTTGACCCCTGCCGTCTGACGAGCGGAACTAGAAAAGTGGTGGACCTTACACTCGGGGATGCCTCCATTCTGAGAAGTGGGGCGGATTTTCCATGCTGTCTGAGTTTTGCCAGTTCTGAAGGCGGACTCCTTTTCGGACAGACGAGTGCCACAGAGGCCTCTTTCGAAGGTGGTCTTACTCTCTCAAGGGATTCCTCATCCGGCACCGCATCTGATGTCACATACACTTCCAATCTCAAGTGCGCCGACGGCAATTGCCTTTCTTCGGCCGCATGGACGACTAAGTCATATTATCTCTTCGATATCCCTGTCAGCGAAATGCTGGAGGGACGCGTGCGCATGGACTTCAAGTTCAAGAGCTGCGGATGGGCGGAGTGGATATGCGAGTGGTCGGCTGACAAAAACACATGGTACAGTTGCACTGAAGGAATGTTCACTCATGCCCATTCTACACAACTTTCCACTTATTGCATGAATTTTGTGATACCCCATACAAGAGCGATTCCCGCCGGAGGTCATTTCTATGCAAGATTGCGTCCCGCAAGCGATGCAGTATGCACCGGAGGTGACATAAGGACAACCGATGCTTCGGCCTGCCCTACACTTGCCCAGTCCGTGATATTCACATCATGCAGACCTGGAGTTGTCGGCCGGTCCGGCGGTGATGAGCTCGTCTGCTGCCATTTCGATGACTGCACCGAGGGTGTGGATGCCATCGGGCTCGGAATCGGCAAGGTGCTCGGGTGCTGCAACATTGACGGCCCTCTTTATGAGGCTTATACCAATGTGTGGCAGCGTTACGGCTGTGTCCGTGCCGGTGCTCCCGGCCAGAAATGTTCGTTCTACACTCCTGCATTCGCTCTTGATGACAGGGAAAAAACTGATGTGAAGTTATCCTTGAAACTCGCTGCGTTCAGGGATGCCGACGGGAAAACCGATTCCGGGGACATAAGTCTGTTCCTTTGCAACGGCAAATCCCGCACATCCCAGACTTATACAATATCTTCAGGGGATTTGAAATGTGACATGTGGACTTCTTTCGAATTCGAATTCAGAGGCGCAGACTCCGCGTCCACAGTTGAGATTACAAGCAATTCCACACGTTTCTATATGGATGATATAACAGTAAGGAGGGCTGTGAAATGAGAAAATCCCTAATATATGCGGCTATGCTGCTGATTTTTGCAGCCTGCTCAAAGCCCTCTCCGGTTAATCCCGATCCCGTACCTGTGCCTCCCGAACCGAAGGAGTATGGCACTTTTGCAGGCGACATTGCCGATGAGGCACTCGGATTGAGGGAGTCCCTGCTCGCCTGCGAAGTCGCTCTTCCCGACTCATTCGCCGGAGTACTTCACAGTGACGACCTTTCGATTCATGCGATTGGGCTTGAAGAAGGGGACAAACTGTATTTCATATCGGATGACGGTGATATTCAGGAGGCTTCTTCCGTACGTGCATCCGGCGAGGCACTTGCTTTCCGGCTTCCCGAGGATTTGTACCCCGGGGATTGGAATCTCCGCCTTGTCAGAGGAGAGGAGTATCAGAATCTCGGTTGCAGGACTGTCATCTGCGACAATCCGGTATCACTCGAGGGACTGAATATAAAAGGAAAGGTCACTTGCTCGGGAGCACCCATTTCCCGTGTCGCGGTTTCAGACGGCTTCGAGATGACAGTCACTGATTCAAACGGCGAGTACAGGCTATGCTCCAAAAAGGAGAACGGCTATGTGTTCATCACTTGTCCGGGCAACTGCCGGCCTTCACTCGAGTATGATATTCCCCAGTCACACAAATATCTCGGTGAGACAGGGCAGATTGATGTGGCGGATTTCGCTCTTGAAAGAGTTGACAATTCCCGGCACAGAATAATCTTCATGACCGACTTGCACATATCCAATTATACCAACGGCGACTTGACCTGGTACAAGAAAGTGATAGTGCCTGAAATCGAGGCTGCCGTGAAGGAAACATCAGTACCGTCCTACATCTTCTCCGCCGGGGATTCTACCACGGATCACCGCTGGTATTCGTTCAACTTCGCTCTTCCCGAGTGGAGGGAACTCGCTTCCACATTGCCCGCTCCGCTTTACCAGACTATGGGCAATCACGACAACGAGCCATACTCCACCACCGATTTCACAGCGGAGATTCCATTCAAGAAGACAATCGGTCCCAACTGGTTCTCAGTGAACATAGGCGATATCCACTATATCATCCTGGACAATATTATCTACGGTGTGGATGACAATCCCGACGGGAAGACTTATTATGCGAGAGTTACCGATGCCCAGAGACAGTGGCTGCGCAGGGACCTGCTTATGGTGGATAAGGAAACTCCGATTGTGGTAGTGATGCATTCTCCTTTGTATCATTACATTACCCCTACTGCCTTGAAGCCGCACTTCTATAATCAGGGCATGGTCAAGGAGGTTCTCGACTGTTTCGAAGGCTTTGAATGCGTGCATTTTGTGGACGGTCACAAACATACCAACCACAATATCATTCTGTCCGAAAACATGATGGAGCACAACCTCGCGGCGACCAGTGGTTCCAATTGGTTCTCAGAGTGTCAGAGCGGCACGCATTACAGCCGAGACGGAAGCCGTGGCGGACTTCAAATCTGGGATATGAACTCCCGCAATATCAGGTGGGTGCACAAATCTCCCGGCTCAACGGTATCCGAGGGGCAGTTCCATATTGAGGACCTGAATGTGGTCCCGGTGGAAAGAAGAGGGGAGGTACCCGCCAATACTGTACTTGTCAATGTTTACAACTGGGATCCCAAGTGGAAACTCTCCATTACTGAAGGCGGCCGTGAGTTGAAGTGGACTCAGGTTTATAGGGAGGACCCGTACTATGTACTCGCCTGTCCCGAGGAGTGGTCTTCGGTGATGGCTCCAACCGGAACCGAGCATATCTTCATCGCCACGGCATCTGCCGCTGACACTCCGGTGACTGTGCGCGTGACCGACCGTTTCGGCAGCGAGTATATCGGGACTCTCACCCGCCCCGGTTCATACGATCTTTCCAAAGCAGTAAAATTCTTATTATAATATGAGACGAACAATTTCAACCATTTTACTTCTCGCCGGAGCTGCAATCAGTCTTGGAGCCACAGTTGTGTCCGGGCGGGTTTTCTCATCCGAAGGCCCGGTCAGCGGTGCTGTCATATCCGACGGTGTCAATGTAGTCACAACGGCCCCCGACGGCACATATACCATCAAGACAAAGTGTTTGTACGGCTATGTGTTCCTTTCAGTTCCTTCCGGATATGAAGTCCCTGTCAAAGGCATCATTCCCCAGTTTTTTCAGTATATTGACAAGAAGGCGAAGAGCCAGATTGCGGATTTCGAATTGACCAAAGTCGATCAGACCAAGTGCAGGATAGTGGTCTATAATGATATACATCTCAACAACAATCCCAAGGTCAGGGATCTGGAACAGGCCAGGAAAGGCTTTTTGAGCGATGTCGCCTCATATCTCCCAACTCTCTCGGATCAGAGGCTCTATGCCATTACGCTCGGTGATATGACTACCGATTCCCGATGGTACAGGCAGAATTTCGCACTTCCCGAGTATCTGGAGCAGCTTTCTGATTTCCCCTGTCCTGTGTTCCACTCTACCGGAAACCACGACAATGATATCCGTGGCGGAGGAGGGGACTTCAATTCAAGTTCGACATTCAGGAAAGTAATCGGACCTAACTTCTACTCTCTGAACATCGGCGCCTTTCACCTCATAGCCCTGGACAACATAATCTATGACAATCCTGTCGATGAAAGCGACGGCTATGTGCATAAGGTGAACACCTATCATAAATATATAGATGCGCAGCAGCTCTCCTGGCTGAAAAAGGACATTGCAACCGTGTCGCCGGAAACTCCTGTCATCATCTATATGCATGCTCCTTTCAACAGAGTGACCGGAATAAAGGACGGTGTCCTGGAATTCCACGACGATTTCTCCGACGAGCATCCACACTCCGACGTGCTTTATTTCCTCAAGGACTTCAAGCGCATATATCTTCTTTCCGGGCATACGCACGAGAATTATTATGTGCAGGAATCAGAAAGAATACTCGAGCACAACAATGTAGGAGTGGCCGGGTCTTCCTGGAGCACGGAGGGCCTTTTCGGCATAAATATGAGCAGGGATGGCGTCCCGTGCGGATACAGTATCTATGAAATTGATGGAGATAATCTTTCGTGGTACTACAAGCCTGTGGGAATGAATGTGGAGGACTGCCAGTTCCGAGCCTACGACATGAATACCGTTCCCGATAAATTCGGAGTCAAGGACGGCCGCAGCAATGTCATTTGGCTCAATGTGTTCAATTGGGATCCAGAGTGGAAAATAGAGGCGGTAGAAGACGGCAAGCCTTTGGACGTCACTCGGAAATGGCTCAAGGATCCTCTCTATACTGCCGGTGTGCAGGGGTCCGAGCTGATGGACAAGGGGGCTTTCAAGCCTCACGCAAACAGCCATATGTTCGAAATCCAGGCTCTCAGCGCCGATGCTCCGGTGGAGATCACCGTCACTGACCGTTTCGGAAGAGTTTTCCGCCAGAGAATGGAGCGTCCGAAGGATTTCAGTTTTGAAATGCCTCTGGGCACTGAATAGAAACCAATAACATAAATAATATCAACGAACTAAAAACAAAAATTATGAAAAAGTCATTTGCTCTTCTGCTCGCAGTTCTTGCTCTTTCAAGTGCAGCATGCTCCAAACCTGAAGAACCGAAGGAACAACTTCCTGATTTGGCAATCAAATTCAGCGAGAAGGCCTATGTCGTGACGCTTGGCCGGACAAGCACAATCGATTTTACTGTCGAAGGTATCGGCGGCGCCGATGTGGTGGTGAATGCTACTGCCAAGAAACCTGCTGAATGGACTGTCTCAGCTGCTCTCGACAAGGACGGGAAAGGAACTCTTTCAGTCACCGCCCCCGAGAAACTCGCTCTCACCACTGTAGATATCGAGGTTGTCGATGAGAAGAACACCCGCAGGGCATCCACTACAATATCCATGACTGCGAACGCCCAGGGACTCGATCCTCTGGAAATAGCTTTCACAGGCACTCCTTATGCCTTGAAGGCAGGAGGCTCTCCGCCTGAAATCGGATATTCTGTGACCGGAATCGGCAAGGCGGTGCTTTCCAAGCCTACCAAGAACGACGTCACCACTACTCTCACTGTCGATAACATCACTTACGACGAAACTACTGCAACCGGAAAGATAACAGTTTCCTGTGCATCCACATTCTCAGGAGAGACTGCTACGGTGAAACTCACAGTAGGAGATTCATACGCAAGGACTGTTGAAAAATCAGTCGATGTGACTGTCGAGCCCGCTCCGGTAGTTGAAGGGGCATACAACTGCTATATGGTGGTTCCCGGAAATTCGGTCACCTTCCCCAAGAAAGCCACTGAAGTGACTAAGGTGGAACTCGCATGGCAGGACGCCCCCACACTCATCAAGTCCATGAAGGTTGACGGAGACAATGTCACAATCGAGACTGCCCAGGTCGAGGGCAACGCTCTTATTCTCGGTAAGGACAACAGTGATGCAACCAAGTGGAGCTGGCATATCTGGGTGACAGCATACGATCCGTCCAAGGATAATATCACTATTGGCGGAGTGACCTTCATGACACGCAACCTGGGTGCCGTATCCGACACTCCGGGCGATGTCGGATGCTGCGGAATGACTTATCAGTGGGGCCGTAAGGATCCGCTTCCGCGAATGACTTCCATAGTTTCTACAGGCAATGCCGCCGATGTCATTTATGATGCTTCAGGAGCTGAGATCACGACGAAGAAGAACAGCAAATATTATAAGACAAAAGGTACTGCCGAGACCATCAGCATCGAGACCTCCTATGCTTACCCTGAATATTTCATTGAAAGATATGCAAGCACCGGTGCCTGGTGGAGAGTCGAGACTCTCGAGACCGCCAAGAACTTCTGGGGCGGCGAAGACCTCAAGAAATCTGTCAACGATCCCTGCCCCAAGGGATGGAAAGTGCCTGCCGTGACCAAGAACGGCAATGGTGACAGTGTCAATCCCTACGCTTTCATTCTTACTGACAAAGCTGTTATAGATACAGAAAATCACGGACTTACATACTCTGATGGAGGCAAGACCGTCTGGTTCCCCTGCACCGGAGAGCGTTATCGTACAAGCGGCCTTACCGGACGCAACGGCTTTGAGGGCAACTATTGGACTGCCACTTACAACTCCACTACCGGGGAAGGAATCAACACTTTCTGGTACGCACAGTTCACTACTAACGAAGCCACTCCCAACAAATCCATCGAATACGGCGCAATCAGAATCGTACAGGGTGGTACCGCCATCGCTGTCAGATGCGTCAAGGAATAATAAACATTCAATAATCAATAACATAAACCAAATAAACTATGAACAAATTACAACTCAAGGGACTTATCCCGCCTATGATTACTCCGCTTCTTGACAATGATGTACTTGATGTGGAGGGTGCAAAGAAATTGACAGAACACATGATTGCCGGTGGCGTGGACGCCCTGTTCGTGCTTGGTACTACAGGCGAGGCACAGAGTCTCACTTACAGACTCAGATACGAGTATGTGGAACTTATATGCTCAACCGTAGCAGGCCGGGTTCCTGTCATTGTCGGAATCACTGACTCATCCTTCGATGAGAGCATCCGCCTTGCCCATCATGCAAAGAAATGTGGAGCTGTCGGTTGTGTTGCCGCCGCTCCCTATTATTTCCCTGCAACCCAGAAGGAACTCATCGATTATTACACAGCTCTTGCAGACGCCTGCCCGCTTCCTCTGTTCCTTTACAACATGCCTTCCAAAGTGAAGGTGTTCCTCAATGTTTCCACTGTACTCACTCTTTCGAAGCATCCCAATATAGCGGGAGTCAAGGATTCTTCCGGAAATGCCGGATACTTCGCAAGTCTTCTCCATCATTTCAAGGACAATCCTGAGTTCTCTGTATATATGGGACCCGAAGAAGTCACCGCACCTGCCATCCTGATGGGTGCCGACGGTGGTGTTAACGGAGGTGCCAACCTTTTCCCCGAGCTCTTTTCAGCCATGACCAAGGCCGCCGCTGCCGGAGATCTCGCAAAGGTTCAGGAACTCAATGACAAGATTCAGTTCATGAGCGCCACCCTCTATGGTCTCTGCGATTCAGACGCCAGTTTCATGAAGGCGCTCAAATTGGCTCTTGAACTCCATGGCATCTGCAGCGGCAATCTGGCATGGCCTTACCGTCGTTGCGATGAGAAGGAAACTGCTGCCGTGAAGGCTGCTCTTGCAGAACTTGACGCACGCAATTACAGATAGTCATGGAACTGACCGCACTCGACTTCATAGTATTCTTCGTCTTTGTCGTGGGCGTGGCCCTTTTCGGATGCAGCTTCTACCGTAAGAGCAGCAAGGGAACAGCCGCGTTCACCAAGGCCGAGGGTACCATACCGACCTGGGTGGTGGGAATGTCCATTTTCGCCACGTTTGTCAGCAGCATCAGCTTCCTCGGACTTCCCGGAGGCTCCTATGCAGGCAACTGGAATCAGCTGATTTTCAGTTTCACCATTCCTGTGGCCACATATCTTGCCGCAAAGGTGTTCATCCCTCTCTACAGGGGTGTGGGGAGTGTATCGGCATATCAGTACCTCGAGCAGCGCTACGGCTATTGGGCACGCTGCTATGTGGCAATCTGCTATCTCCTGACCCAGGTATGCCGCGTCGGCTCGATTCTGCTGCTGCTCGCCATCCCCATCAACACCATGTTCGGCTGGGATATAGGCACGATAATAGTAGTGACCGGAATCATTACGCTTGTCTATTCCGTGCTCGGAGGCATCTCCGCCGTGGTCTGGACTGACGCCATTCAGGGAATAATCCTTATAATCGGAGCCCTGCTCTGCGCCCTTATCCTTACCTTCAATATGCCCGAAGGTCCTTCGCAACTGTTCAGCATAGCTGCCGCGAACGGCAAATTCAGTCTCGGCGGACTCGGTGCGACTCTTCGCGAGCCTACGGTATGGGTGGTTCTGATCTACGGAATCTTCATGAATATGCAGAACTACGGTATCGACCAGAACTATGTCCAGCGCTATATGACTGCCAAGAGCACAGGTGAGGCGGTGAAGGGAACCCTCTTCGGAGGCCTTCTCTATATCCCCGTGTCCCTCGTGTTCGTCTATATCGGTACAGCCCTGTATTCATACTACACAGCCTGCCCCGACCTGCTTCCCGAGGGAACTGCCGGTGACAAGGTGTTCCCGTACTTCATAGTCCACGGGCTTCCCACCGGGCTTACGGGTCTTGTGATTGCATCGCTCTTTTCTGCCGGCATGAGCACGGTTGCGACAAGCATCAATTCATCTGCCACGATTGTCTTTACTGATTTTTACAAGAAAATCAAGCGCATCGGTGACGGGGAGGAGAAGAAATCACATATGACGGTACTATATGTCACATCGGCTGTAGTCGGAGTGGTAGGTATCCTTATCGGACTGGCAATGATGAAGATAGACGGCGTCCTGGACGCATGGTGGAAACTTTCTTCCATCTTCAGCGGCGGAATGCTCGGACTCTTCCTGCTCAGTCTTGTATGCCGCAAGGTAAACCGTCCGGCTGCTGTTGCTGCCGTAGTTGTCGGGCTCATGGTCATAGCATATATGAGCCTTCCCGTGTTCCACAGTCCTCTGCACACATATCTTACAATAGTGTTCGGAACGACTGCCATTTTCCTTGTGGGATTCATTCTCACTAAAATTTTCGATAAATTTCAAACCAAATAAACACGAACTATTATGAAACATCCCAGAATTGGTATCCGTCCCATTATTGACGGCCGCCGCGGCGGAATCCGCGAGTCTCTCGAAGATATGACAATGGCAATGGCACATCTTGTTGCCGACCTTTATGCCAAAGAACTCAGATACAATGACGGCGCCCCTGTGGAGTGCGTTATTGCAGATACTACTATCGGAGGTGTGGCCGAAGCTGCTGCAGCCACCGAAAAATTCAAAGATTCAGGTGTGGGCGCTGTGATTTCGGTGACTCCCTGCTGGTGCTACGGTGCCGAGACTATCGATATGGACCCTCTCTGGCCGAAGGCTATCTGGGGATTCAACAAGACAGAGCGCCCCGGTGCAGTATATCTTGCATCAGCCCTTGCCGGACACAATCAGAAAGGCCTTCCCGCTTTCGGAATCTACGGACGCAATGTTCAGGACAAGGATGACAACACTCTTACCGACGATGTCCGCGAGAAGCTTCTCCTCTGGGGAAAGGCAGCCGTCGCCACAATGCAGATGCAGGGCAAGAGCTACCTCAGCATAGGAAGCGTATCAATGGGTATCGCAGGCTCCACACCGATTCCGGACTTCTTCCAGGACTACCTCGGCATGCGCAACGAATATGTTGACTGCTCCGAAATCGAGCGCCGTGTGCAGCTCGGAATTTATGACAAAGAGGAATACGCCCGCGCAATGGAGTGGGTGGAGAAATATTGCAAGACTCAGGAAGGCCGCGACCACAACCGTGCCGACCTCTGCTATGACAGGGCCAATCTCGACCGCGTATGGGAATACATCGTCAAGATGACCATCATCTTCAGGGACCTCATGGTAGGCAATCCGAAGCTCGCAGAAATGGGATTCGCCGAGGAAGCCTGCGGCCACAACGCAATCGTCGGCGGTTTCCAGGGCCAGCGTCAGTGGACTGACTTCAAACCCGACGGAGACTTCTCCGAGGCCATTCTCAACACCTCTTTCGACTGGAACGGAATCCGCGCTCCTTTCACATTCGCTACCGAGAATGATACTCTCAACGGTACCACCATGCTCTTCCTCCAGCTTCTTACCAACCGTGCCCAGATGTTCTCAGACGTCCGCACTTACTGGTCACCCGAGGCTGTCAAGAGAGTCACCGGTTATGAGCTAAAGGGCCATGCCGCTACAGGTCTCATTCACCTTATCAACTCCGGCTCCACCACTCTCGACGCCACAGGCGCAATGAAGAACGAGAAGGGCGAGCCTGTGATGAAGCCTTTCTGGGAAATTACTCCCAAGGATGTGGATGCAGCTCTCAAGGCTACAACCTGGATGCCTGCTGACCGCGGTTACTTCCGTGGAGGCGGAATGTCATCCCACTTCTTCACTCAGGGCGAGATGCCTATGACAATGTGCCGCATCAACCTCGTGAAGGGTCTCGGTCCCGTTCTTCAGATTGCTGAAGGCTGGGCAGTCGATATCCCTCAGGAGGTTACAGATGTAATCGACCAGCGTACCGATCCCACCTGGCCTACCACATTCTTCTCACCTAGAGTTGACGGTCGCGAGGGCAGCGCCTTCAAGGACGGCTACACAGTAATGAACAAGTGGGGCGCCAACCACGGTGCCATCAGCTATGGTCATGTGGGCGCCGAGATGATTACTCTCGCTTCCATGCTCCGTATCCCCGTATGCATGCACAATGTACCTGAGGACAAGATTTTCCGTCCCACTGCATGGAATGCATTCGGAATGGACAACGAAGGTGCCGATTTCCGCGCTTGTGCGGCATACGGCCCTATCTACGGCAAATATTGATTATAACAAGCAAGTGCATTTTTAATGAAAAGTTTTTTCAGATTTTTGCTGACCCTGCTGATACCTGCCATGCTGATGGCAGGTACCGGCGTGGCCGGTGCACAGTCCGGAAGAACCATCAAGGGAAAGGTGCTTGACTCGAAAGGTGAGCCACTTGTCGGTGCAACCGTTATGGTGAAGGGTACTTCAACAGGTACCATAGTTGGGGAGGATGGCACATACACGATCAAGGCTCCCAAAAGTTCTATGATACAGGTCTCCATGCTCGGCTATGAAACAGCCGAGATGCCTGTGGAAGAGCGTCACGAGATCAACTTCACCCTTATGGATGACGCCGAGATTCTTCAGGAAGCCGTGGTCGAAGTCGGCTACGGCGAGCAGCGACTTGTCGATGTCACAGGAACCGTCTCCAGAGTTAATATGGAGGAGATAATCAAGGCTCCCGTTGTATCAATCGACCAGGCCCTTCAGGGACGTATCGCCGGTGTCAACCTCACTTCTTCCGACGGCCAGCCCGGTTCCGAGATGTCGGTTGTCATCCGTGGTACCAACTCCATTACCCAGGACAACTCTCCTCTCTATGTGGTGGATGGTTTCGCGATGGAGGACTTCGCCGGAACCGGCGTGAGCCCTCAGGATGTCGCCTCCATCACCGTGCTCAAGGACGCTTCCGCCACCGCAATCTACGGTTCTCGTGCCGC
>JAKSKQ010000028.1 GCA_024401675.1 Bacteroidales bacterium
GTACCAGCAAGAAATGCGATAAGATAGACAATTCTGACTACAGTGGGGTCAATGTCAAAATACTTGGCGATTCCGCCACATACACCGGCAATCTTCTTGTCGGCAACTGTTCTCTGAAGTTTTTTTGATGCCATGATTTTATGAATTAAAGGTTAATATTTCTCAAACATCTGTTCTATTTCGTCTCTGTCGGAAGTCCTTGTCAAGGCGAGCGAAAGGAGAATCGCCGCCTTCTGGGGCGGGAGGTTGTTGGCCGCAATAGCCTTCTTGCAGTGGAGATTGCCCTTGGTGATGATTCCGGCGCCAGTACGGGAACTGAGCACGACAGGGACATCTACGGAATCTATCGCCGCATACATTTCAAGGCTCGCCTCGCCTGCTCCGGCCCCGGCTATCACGAGGCCGCTGTTGATGGATGCGGCATATTTGACCATTGACACGTCACAACCGACATGGAAATAAACTATGCCGACCTTGGGCAAAGAATCGATGGCAGATGCATCGAACTCCGTCGCGAATGTATGCTTTTTCTCACTTTGTGCATAGAAGTACACATCAGAATCCTGAATAGTGCCGAGGGCCCCGCTCTCTCCGCCGGACATCGCCGTCATCGAATGGGTGTTCATCTTGATGACATCCCGCGCGCTGTAAATCTGATTGGAAAAGACCATCATCACTCCCCTTCCGGAAGAAATCGGATTGGCGGCGACACTGACGGCCTGATACAAGTTCATCGGGCCGTCCGCCGAAATGAATGTGGAAGGGAGCATGGCTCCGGTGATGACGACCGGCTTGCGGGTCTTGATGGTGAGGTTGAGGAAATATGCCGTCTCCTCCATGGTGTCGGTGCCGTGGGTAATCACGAAACCGGCCACATCCTCGCGGAGAGCTTCGGCCTCTATTCTCCGGGCAATATCAATCCAAATCCCGCCTGTAATATCGTCCGAATTGAGATTGCAGACCTGACGGGCTTCAATGGGCGCTATATCCCTAAGGCCGGGGACAGTATCGATGAGCTGCTCCGCACTTATCTGGCCGCTGGTATAACCCACGCTCCTGCCAAACTCCCCGACACCGGCTATCGTGCCTCCCGTAGCCAGAATAATCACCTTTTTGTCGAAAATATATCCCATAAATGAAGCAAACAGAGCAAAGGTAATAAACTGTAGCCGAATTTTCGCACAAAATCGTAAATTTGCGCACAATTTATGTGGGTTGCATATACCATACTGTCCGCAGTCCTGTTGGGATTCTACGATGTGGCCAAGAAAAGGGCGCTTCGCAGCAATGATGTGCTGTGGGTGCTGCTGGTATCCTGCGCCTTTACGGCGCTGATGCTTTGCCCGTGGCTCGAGAAAGGGCCGGCCAGCCATCATCTCCAGCTTGTCTGCAAGGCTGCTCTTGTCACCGCATCATGGATAGGAGGGCTTGTCGGCATGAAGTATCTGCCACTCACGACAGTCAGCACCCTGAAGGCCTCCAGGCCCATGTTTGTGGTGCTTTTCTCCCTCCTTCTGTTCGGAGAACGGCTGAATTTATGGCAAAGTATCGGCGTGCTGGTCGTGTTGCTGTCGATTTTCCTTCTGAGCCGCAGCAGCCGGGCCGAAGGGGTCCGGTTCTCTCACAACAAGGGAGTGGCTGCAATGACGGTGTCCATTCTCGCCGGAGTGGCGAGCGCACTGTTCGACAAGTATATAATGGGACACATGGAGCCGCTGTTCGTGCAGAGTTGGACCAATATCTATATCACTGCACTGCTGGGCATCATAATCGGAATCAAATACATCGCACAGAAATACTGTGGCCGCGAATACGCCCCCCGTCCATTCAAATGGGACTGGTATCTTCCGCTGATTGCAGTGCTGATAACCGCCGCTGATTTCCTGTATTTCTATGCCCTGAGCCTTGACGGTGCCCTTCTGAGCGTCATCTCACTCATCCGCCGCGGCTCGGTGGTCGTTGTCTTCATCTGCGGCGCCCTGCTCTTCCACGAGCACCGCATCAAGGAAAAAGCCGCAGTTCTCGGCCTTATGCTCGCAGGTGTCACCCTGCTTATGGTCGGGTCGATGTGAAATTTACTTCGGCGCAATCTTGTAGAGGAAGGCGGCGATGAAGGTGTAGATTACATTGGGCAGCCAGACCGCTATCCACGGTGGCAGGGTGCCGGTGGCAACGAACATCTCGCTGAACTTCATGAAAAGAATGTACGAGAAACTCAGCGCTATACCGATTACAAGGTTCCATCCTATACCGCCTCGCTTTTTCTTGGAAGAAAGGGCGACTCCCATGATGGTCAGGATGAAGGCTGAGAACGGCAGGGAGAACCGGTTGTGGTACTCCACCAGGGAATCGGACAACTTGGCGTCGCCCCTCATCTTCTGGGTGTCTATCAGAGAGACAAGTTTTCTTTGGGACAGAGTCGGCAGAGTCTTCTTTGTCGTGTAGAAGTCCTGGATTGAAAGATTTATAACAGTGTCCAGCTGGCGGCCGGAAATGATGCTGTCGTCAAGAGGGTCGGTATAGTCCCTGATGAAATATTTCTTGAGCCTCCAGCTGCTTTTCGTGCTGTCCCAGACTGCGGTCTCGGCAGTGAGTTTGCTGACAAGGTCTCCGTTTTCAATCTTTTCCAGAGTGAAGTTGTGGCCGCTGTTGTTCCATGTACTGAAAGATTCGAGGTACAGGAACTCTCCCGGGGAAATCTGATAGTGGATGTTCCTGTCAGAATTCTGGTACCCGCCTTTCACATATTCCATCTCCCACGGGACACGCACCGAATTGGAGTAAGGTATTATCCACAGGTTCAGCAAGAGGGACAGACCGGCAAGAGCCGCGGAGGATATGAGATAAGGGACCATCATCCTGTGGAAACTGATGCCGCAGGAAAGTATGGCCACGATCTCCGAGTTGGAAGCCATCTTGGATGTGAAGAAAATCACCGTGATGAATATGAACAGCGGGCTGAACATATTTATGAAGTATGGGATGAAGTTCAGGTAATATTTGAATATTATTTCATTCACCGGAGCCTCGTGCTCCACGAACTTCTCGATTTTCTCGCTCAGGTCGAAGATGATGACTATGACAATGATGAGGGCCATCGCCACTACGAAAGTGGTGAGGAATCTCTTGATGATGTACCAGTCAAGTTTCTTCGGATACCAGGGATGGATCATAATCTGGAGGTGATTTTGGGAATGACTGAATTTTTCCATGCGTGGAAATCTCCGGATACGATATGCTCTCGGGCTGTTCTGACAAGATCCAGATAGAAGGCAAGGTTGTGCTCGGAGGCAATCTGTGCGGCGAACATCTCTCCGGCAATGAAAAGATGACGCAGATAAGCCTTCGAGTATGCGCGGTCCGCAAATGAGGCGCCGTCCGGATCGATGGGTGAGAAGTCATCGGCCCATTTGAGGTTTCTCATATTCATTATCCCGTTCCACGTGAACAACATTCCGTTGCGTCCGTTTCGGGTCGGCATCACGCAGTCGAACATATCGACTCCGCGGTCTATGGCTTCGAGTATGTTGGCCGGAGTACCGACTCCCATCAGATAGCGCGGCTTGTCGTGTGGAAGGATGGGGCACACGGTCTCGAGCATTTCATACATCTTTTCGGTAGGTTCGCCGACTGCAAGTCCTCCGATTGCATATCCCTCCCGGTCGAATGCAGCTGCATGTTCGACGGCAGCCTTCCTCAAATCGGGATACACGCATCCCTGGATGATGGGGAACAGCGCCTGGGAATATCCGTACAGGGGCTCGGTCTCATCGAAATGGCGGACGCATCTCTCAAGCCAGTTCTGGGTAAGTTTGAGAGATTTCTTCGCATAGTTGTAATCGGCATCCCCGGGACAACATTCATCGAGCGCCATGACGATGTCGGCACCGATTATGCGCTGGGTGTCCATGTTGTTCTCCGGAGTGAACATGTGCCTGGAGCCGTCGATATGTGACTGGAAAGTACATCCTTCGGGAGTGATTTTCCGGATGGGGCTGAGGGAGAAGACCTGGAATCCGCCGCTGTCAGTGAGAATCGGACGGTCCCAGTTCTCGAATTTATGCAGTCCTCCGGCCGCCTTGAGAGTGGACAGGCCCGGTCGCAGATACAGGTGGTATGTATTTCCGAGGATTATCTCGGCCTTGATATCTTCCTTAAGGTCCCTGTGCCACACGCCCTTTACACTTCCGACTGTGCCGACGGGCATGAAGATAGGAGTTTGAATCACCCCGTGGTCAGTGGTGATTTCTCCGCATCTTGCGCATCCGGTGGGGTCGGTGGCCGTCAATTTGAATTCCATATTCCCTTCTATTTCTCAGAATCAAACGTCAAAGGTAGTAAAAGTTGCCCGATTTCTTGTATCTTTGCCCTCCGTCAATGAAAAATCAATATCAAATATATATGAAACCCAACAACATCACATTCAAACTCATCCTGCTGAATTTCCTTGAATTCGCAGCCTGGGGCGCTTATCTCACATCTCTGGGACGTTATCTCGGAGGTATCGGACTCGGCAGCGAAATCAAATGGTTCTATGCCATCCAGGGTGTCGTTTCCATTTTCATGCCTGCGCTTCTCGGAATCCTCGCCGACCGTTTCATTCAGGCACAGAAAGTTGTTTCAATGTGTCACGCACTTGCCGGCGCATTCATGCTCTCAGCCGGATTGTACTGCCACATGGCCGGTGACGCCGTCGCATTCGGTCCCCTGTTCGTGCTTTACAGCTTCTCTGTGGCCTTTTTCATGCCGACCATCGCGCTTATCAATTCTGTCGCATACAATGCCCTTGAAAGCGTCGGCCGTGATCCCATCAAGGATTATCCGCCAATCCGCGTGTTCGGCACCATCGGCTTCATCATCAGCATGCTTGCCACCAATTGGATCAAGTTCGGAGGTGTCACGATGCAGGAGTCTTACACTCAGATGATGTCTTCCGGCCTCATTTCTCTTGTACTTGCCGGCTTCGTGCTTACAATGCCCGCCTGCCCTGTGGACAAGAGCGCGAAGAGCACAATTGTGGAATCCCTCGGACTCAAGGCGTTCACTCTTTTCAAGAACTCGCAGTTCGCTATATTCTTCATCTTCTCCATGCTGCTTGGCGCCTCCCTGCAAATCACCAACGGCTACGCCAATGCCTTCCTCGGCTCTTTCGGTGCCGATCCCGCCCTTGCAGACACATTTGCAGTGAAGAATTCCAATGCCCTTCTTGCCATCAGCCAGACTTCCGAAACACTCTGCATCCTCCTTATTCCGTTCTTCATGAAGAGGTTCGGCATCAAGAAAGTGGTGCTCATCGCGATGTTCGCCTGGGTCTTCAGGTTCGCTTTCTTCGGAATGGGCAATCCGGCGATGCCCGGAGTGATTCTGTTCATCCTTTCCTGCATCGTGTACGGAGTCGCCTTCGATTTCTTCAACATTTCCGGTTCCCTGTATGTCAACGAGAACACTGACAAGGACATCCGTTCAAGCGCACAGGGCCTGTTCATGCTCATGACCAACGGTCTCGGAGCGACAATAGGAACTCTCGCCGCAGGTGCTGTGGTGGACAAACTGGTTTACAACGCCGAAGTGGCCAACTGGCAAATGACCTGGTATATTTTCGCAGGCTATTCGCTGGTCGTGGCCCTGGCGTTCATGATTCTTTTCAAAGAGCCTTCCAAAGACCGAGTTTCTTCATAAGAGCCTCGGGCTTCGGATCGTGACCGCGGAAATTGCGGTAGATGACGGCGGCATCTTCGGTGCCGCCTTTTTCTAATATTTCCTTGCGGAAGGCACCGGAAACTTCAGTGTTGAAGATGCCTTTCTCTTCGAAGAGAGAGAAAGCGTCAGCCTCGAGGACTTCGGCCCATTTGTAAGAATAGTAGCCGGCGCTGTAGCCACCGGTGAAAATGTGGCCGAATGTGGCAGAAGTGCAGGTCTCGGGAGAAGTTGCTCCGACAGTAAAGTCCCTGATGGCATTCTTCTCAAAGGTACGGGCATCCTCCGCGGGAACTTCTGTGAGGGTATGCCAGGCCATGTCGATTATGCCGAACTGGAGCTGGCGCAACTGGCTGTAGGCTGCAAGGTAGTTCTTTGAGGCGATTATCTTGTCGATGAGTTCGTCGGGAATAACTTCCCCGCTCTGATAGTGCCTGGCGAATGTGCTGAGGTATTCCTTCTCAAAGGCCCAGTTTTCCATAATCTGGGACGGCAGTTCCACAAAGTCGCGGGCGACATTGGTACCGGCGAGAGACTTGTAGCGGCCCCGGGCCATTATTCCGTGGAGCGCGTGGCCGAATTCATGAAGGAAAGTGGTGAGTTCGTCGTGGGTAAGGAGGGAAGGCGTGTCACCGGTAGGTTTTGTGAAATTGGTGACAATACTGATGAAGGGCCTGTATTCCACACCGTCCCGGATGCACTGTTCCCTGAATTCTGTCATCCATGCGCCGCCTCTCTTGCTCTCGCGAGGGAAGAAATCGGCATAGAAAAGGGCGAGGTGCGAGCCGTCGGCATCCTTCACATCGAAGACCTTCACATCGGGATGATATTTCGGGATGTCCGTCCTTTCTTCAAACTGAAGGCCATAGAGTCTGGTGGCAAGGCCGAGGACGGCATCAATGCAACTTCCAAGCTCAAAATAAGGCTTGAGGGCGCTCTCATCAAGGTCATAGCAGGCCTTCTGATATTTCTCGCTCCAATAACTGAAGTCCCATGGCTCCAGTTCCTGGCCCTCGAAACCGTTAGCCTTGGCATAGTCGCTGATTGCCTTGACTTCAGCCTTGGCGAAGGGAAGGGTAGGATACACAAGTTCATCGATGAAGTTCAGGACAGTTTCGGTGTTGCCGGCCATCTTGTTCTCCAGCGCATAGTCCGAATATTTCTCATATCCGAGAATATTGGCTATTTTGATGCGGAGGTCCACGATCTGCTTGCAGAGTTCGAGGTTATCATTCTCTCCGCCGACAGCTTTTGTACCGTATGCGAGGTACAGCTGCTTCTTGAGTTCGCGGTTCTCGCTGTACTTCATGAACGGGGAATAGCTCGGATAATCAAGAGTGAAAGCCCAGCCTTCAAGACCTTTCTCCAGGGCTGTGGAGCGTCCCATTTCCTTTACATAATCAGGAAGCCCGGCAAGGTCGTTCTCGTCAGTGATATTGAGAGTATATGCCTTGGCCGCGGCGAGGGCATGTTTGCCGAAGAGGAGTTGGATCTGGGAGAGTTCTTCAACATATCCGGCATAAATCTTCTTGTCGTCCTCTGAAAGGTTGGCACCGCTGCGGACAAAACCCTTGTAGGTTTTTTCGAGGAGCTGTTTCTGATCCTGGGCGAGGTCGAGGCTGTCCCTGGAGTCCCACACGGCTTTCACTTTTTCAAAGAGTTGCGGGTTCAGAGAAGAATACATCTCGAATTCAGTCACAAGAGGATTGAGTTCCTCGGCAATCTGCTGCATCTGGTCATCAGTATTGCACTCCATGAGATTGTAGAATATTCCACAGATGCGGCCGAAGTCGGAGCCGGCATACTCGAGAGCCTCTATCGTGTTTTCGAAGGTCGGCTCCTGGGGGTTTGCGACTATTTCATCTATTTCGCGCTTTCCGCGCTCTATGGCCTCCTTGAAGGCAGGCAGATAATGTTCATTTTTGATTTTGTCAAATGCAGGAGCACCATAAGGATTGCGGGACTCCACCAGAAGAGGGTTTTCCATTTTGCAAGAACTGAAAATTGCAAGGGCGGCAGTCAGCACTGTCATCACCTTATATAAATTATTCTTCATTTTGTGAATTGATTATTTTCAACGGGACGCAAATTTAATGAAACATTTTCAACTTTATCTACGGAAAGGACCCTATTTATGCTGAAAATCCTATTTTCACTCAGGCGATAGACATAGTCGAAACATTCGTAAATGAGGCCGGAACGCCCACGACGCACTCCGGTGACAAGAGATGTGTCGAAGCCGCGACGCCGGAGACTTTCCGTGTCCATCATCCGGAAGCCCGTCTCCCACAGGCGGTCCAGGATGTCATGGTTTTTCAAGAGCGCGGCAGTTGTGCTGCGGATCAGATGCCGGGACGGATTTTTCCTGTCATTGTGATATTTGTCCTTGCATGAAGGGCAGCAGAACTTCTTGTCCGAGCGGTCGTAGCGATTGAGCAGATTTCCGCACTCAAGGCATCTGGGAGTGGTTTCTTCAGGAATTTTGTAAGCCATTTCATATTCTTTTTCGATAGGGAGGACAGGACTTGTCCGCCAAATATGGACAATAGTCCGCTAATAAAAAACAGTCGGCATCAACTTTACATCTTTTTGCAGATAATTCGTTTTTTTGATGGTGCGCAAAAAAAACGAATTATCCCCAAAAAGCAGAAAATCTGCATCCGGGGTATTTCAAACGGCGATTTTTCTTTTTTACTTTGCCGCCGGTGGGCCGCTCAAGGCGCCGTGCGGGCATCACCGTTTTAAACATTTGAACATTATGGAACAAATCAACAGAATTGAAATTTTAGGCAATGTGGGCAATGTCCATCTGGCCAATTTTGAAGACGGCGGACGAAGCGCCCGTGTGTCAGTTGCAACAAATCAGGTAAAGAATATGAGAACGGGGGAAGTCACAATCGAAACCACCTGGCATTCGGTGATTGTGAGGCCGAACCGCTTCATCAAGGCGGAAGATCTCGACAAGATTCAGAAGGGGTTGCCCATTCATGTGCTCGGCCGCGTGAAGAACACCAAATTCACAGGCTCTGACGGTGTGGACCATCAGGTCTCCGACATTGTCGCAGTCAAACTCGAATTCATGGAAACCAACGGGGAACCTCTGCAACCATCGATGATCTGACATGAGACAGATGAATTTCACTATTCTGTGCTTGTCGGCATGCCTGTTATGCACAACTGCCGTGTCCTGTTCGGTGCAGGACACCGCAGTTGCTGATATCATCGGAACTGTGTGCCCGGTGGAGGACGAGCTGTGCCGCTGCCGCGTGAAAATCGTCACTGACGCCCCGAAAGCGGTCATCGGGAATGAAGCCGATGAAATGACTGTAAAAAGTTTCCAGGTCTTCATTTTCAGGGAGGACGGCACTTTGGATGCTTATGCAAAGGCGTCCGGGGTAACAGAAACGACTGTCAAATGCACCATGGGAAAGAGACAGACTTATGTTGTGGTCAATGCCCCGGACCTGTCTTCCGTCACAACGAAGACAGGATTGCTTTCATCGGTTTCGCTTCTTGCCGACAACTCCCTGAATTCATTGCAGATGGCCGGTTGCGGGGAATTCGCGGACATTACCACAGACTGTGACATATCCGTAGAAGTCAGACATATATGCGCGAGGGTCCAGGTGGCGAAAGTTACCAATGCTCTCTCGGCGCCCGCCCTTGCCGCGCTGCCGTTTTCGCTGGAAGGGATTTATCTGACCAATGTTGCCGGAGATGTGAAGTATTCTCTTGAAGGAGCACCTTCAGTATGGCTGTCAAAGACGGCCTACGATGCTTCGGATGTGACGAACGCGCTTCACTGCGATATGTTCGCCACCCCAGTCGCTCTCGGATGCGGAAAGTCCCATGACAGTGTCCACACTTTTTATGCATATCCCAACTCTTCCTCTGAATCCGTGTCCGGGCTGCCTTGGAGTCCGAGATGCACCCGAGTCGTGGTGAAGGTGAAGATAGGGGGTATGACGTATTTCTATCCCATTGACCTGCCGGCTCTTGACTCCAACAGGTCATACCTGATAAATGAACTGAAAATCACCCGTCCCGGTTCGGCAACGGAAGATGAGACTGTGCAGACAGCCGCACTTGACGTGCAGATTACCGTGAAAGATTGGGATACGGTGCTTGTAAGGGATGTGTACGAACTGTAGAATTGAGTAAATGATGAAAGCCGCCATAAAAATAATATTGAAATTTTTTCTGCCGGTCTGCATGTTGCATCCGGCGGCAGGTTGTGTGAAACCGGAACCCATACATCATGGTGCAAAAGATTCGGATTCCATTGTCCTGCCCGTATATCTTTCGGGAAGGCAGGATGTTTCAACCGGTACCAGGAAGATGACGACGGATGATTATGACGGCTTTTATCTTTATGCCTTTTCAGGCGGGATTCCGGAGCAGTACTTCGACGGGTCTTCCGCCTCCGGGAAAGAGCCGAAGTTGTCTTTGACGGCAGGAAAAGTTTACAACATTTACGCCCTTGCCAACACCGGAAACGCCGCCTTACCGTCGGATTTCGCGGATGAAGAAGAATTCCTGAGGTACAGATTCGGAGATGAAGGCTCGGCGGAAAATGCAATGGCGGGAAGCGTGAAGAATTTTTCAGCATCGGAGGGCCGGGTGGTTGAAGTGGAGATGGAAAGACTTTATGCGAGAATAGTTTTCGAACTTCAAAACAATGTTCCCGGATGCCGCCTGAGAAATGTCCGTCTCGGAGGATGTGCGCGGTCGATGGCTCCTTTCGAAACCGGCAGTGTCTCATACGATGCCCTGGAGCCGGTCAGGGTGCCCGATGCGATGCTTGACAAGGTGGAAGCGGGACTTCCGCTTGTAATGTATGCTCTGGAGAACTGCCATGGAGTGCTTCTTCCGTCAAATGACAATCCTCTGCGGAAAGAGCCTGCATCCATAGGTGGCGAAGCCGCCTCCTGCACCTGGCTGGAAGCAGAGGTGGATGTTTCCGAAACTTCATACCTCAATGGCATCCTGCGCTACAGGGTGTACCTCGGCGATGACGATTGCAGGGATTTCTCCGTCAGACGCAACACGACTTATGCCGTGACTCTTGACCTTTCCCTGAGAGAAAATTCAGCCTCCCATATCGAGTCTTGTTGGAAATTCGACCGAAGCGGTTTGTCCGGGAAGTACTATGTGCAGTGGGAACGCCGTGACGGCAGAATCGGGCCTGGACAGTATGATGTTCTTCACATAATTGACGGCTACGGGGATTCCGCCGATGAAAGAGTGTGGAGTGTGTCATCTTCCGACGGGGTGAAAGCCGAAAAATGCGCGGATGGCGTGAGAGTGGATTATTTGGGTACCGGCGGGCATAACATATATGTTACTATGACGGATAATGAAATGATTGTCGTTCCGGTAGCGTGTTTCAAACCGAAGTTGGCTACTGATACCAATTCTTTGTCTCTGGATATGTGCGGAACCCCGTCAGAGCTGCATTTCAGTTTTCTTGACCCGTCTGCAGGCGATGCCTATATCCCCGACTACTCCACTGACCTGCTTTCAGTGTCGGTCGAAGATGCCAGGGAAGAGATCGGGTGGGACAATTCCGGCCAGGGACGTCTGTCGCTTTGGCTGAAAAGATTTCTCCCGACGGGAGGACGGGACAAGGCTTCCGTAACTCTGTTATCCAGAGGAGCGTCCAATACCTGTACTCTCGAGATATCCGTACCTGATGTTTTTTCCGGCATCAATGAGAAGAGATTGTACCCATCGGAGGGAGGCAAGGTGTTCGAATCGGACGTCCTCACTACCGGAAAGAACACTGATTTGAAATTCGAATTCGAGGATGCGGAACTTTTCAGGAGAAATTCTGTCTCAATCTCCGATTTCACCTGTTCTGACATCGCTGCGAAAGGATTCGTATTCGGCTGCAACGCCCAGTGGGGCGACGGCAAAGCAACTCTGAGTCTCCCCTATTATTCCAACGGCTGCAAAGTGCCGTGCGGTATATGCTCTTTCCGTTACTTGCTGACCAACATGTGGAGCGGGGAGACATACTATTCCCAACTCCAATATGTATGGGTGGTGCAGAAAGCGGTCATGAACATTTTCGGGGACATAGATGATTTCATGTCCGGAGCGGTGTGCTACTGCTGGGATTATATGTTTCTTCCGTGCCGGGACGACGATGTGGCAGGAGTGAACTCCCAACTGGAGTTCGTCGCCGGCAATGTCCAGATATGCGGAATATCCACTACCGGGCACACAAGCGATTTGAAATTATACTACCACGGCGCCAAGCGGTTGTTTCCCCCGGGAAGCATCGGGGAACAGATGTTCCTGAATCCGGGCAGCGACATGGACTTCACCTGGGAAATCGCCACTTTCGAATCTCTCCACTATTGGGGAGAAATGTCTTATGATTCAGTTGGCCGGTGGCTTGAAGGACTCGGAAATTCAAGTTACGATGATTCTTCCGCCCTGTCGTATGAGTGGAGCATGCTGCCCTATACGGTCTGTCGCCGGACACTCGACCCTCTTACTGGAATTCAGCAGAGCGTCCCGTACTTCCATCTGGAAGAAGGACGGTATATCGGCTCCGGTTAACGGGAAGGATGTCCCGCGAGGTCAGTCGCGGAAATGTTTTGCGAAGGGAAATTCCTTTTCGATTTCTTTCTGACGCGCCTTTTCGCTTTTGGCGGCCTCCTTCTTCTTTTTGCGCGGTTTGGATATGGGCATGTCCGGATAACATTCCCGGGCGAGGGCGCAGAGGCGGTGGGCGCTCATAGAGTCGTCGATCACGACAAAGAGTTTGGATCCCGGGAAGAGTTCCCGCCGCTCGGCCAGAGGAAGCAGGCGGTCAATTGTAGGGCCGGGCTCAAAGAGGAAGGTGCCGTCGAATATGAATCCCAGCACCCTTCCGGCCATGTGAATCACACATCCACCGAACATTCTTTTGAAAGACACGGACTCCAATGATGAGAATTTTCCCATCACAAAGTCCGTGTATTCGTCAAATGTCTGTCCTGACATTTATGTTTGAATCCGATTATTGATTGAGGCCCGGCAGGATTTCCTGCCAGGCCTCACATGTATTGCGAGGGATAATTATGTGCTGCTGACAGCTTCGCTGAGCTTCTCGCAAAGAGCGTCAAGCTGATCGAGCGTGTCCTTGCGGATGCCGTTGTAGTAAGTCTTACCGGCCTTCTCGGGAGCATGGTTCACTGCATCGCGGAGGTTGTTGTAGATATCTACAGCCTCGTCAATGATTGCGGAAACACCGTCAACATTCTTTGTAGGATTGAGAGCGATGTAGAGTGCGCAGTCATCGATGAATTCACCGATGAAGTATTCGATGTCTTTTTTGATAACTCTGAGATTCATACGTTCTGTAGTTTAAAATTATTCCTTGGTCTCTTCTGCGGGTGCTGCCTCCTCGGCTGCGGGAGTCTCCTGGGCTACGGGAGCGGTCTCTGCCTTCTTGGCACGGCTGCGGCGGGTAGTCTTCTTGGCCTCCTTCTTTGCAGAGGCAAGAGCGGTCTCGTTGAAGTCCACGAACTCGATAAGAGCGAGTTCGGCACCATCACCCTGACGGAATCCTGTGTGAAGGACACGAGTGTATCCGCCCGGACGCTCAGCCACCTTGGGAGCGATTGTACGGAAGAGTTCTGCGGTAGCCTCCTTGCTCTTGAGAGCGCTGAAGACCACACGGCGTGAATGAGTTGAATCGTCCTTTGACTTGGTTACAAGGGGCTCGATGAAAGTCCTGAGAGCCTTAGCCTTGGCAACAGTGGTCTCGATTCTCTTCTTGAGAATGAGGGTGCTTGCCATATTGGACATGAGGGCTTTCCTGTGACCGCTCTTGCGACCAAGATGATTGATTGCTTTATTATGTCTCATAATTAATTGTTTTTCTTCTTGGGTTCGATATTATACTTCGAAACATCCATTCCAAAGCTGAGCTTGTATTTGGCCACGAACTCATCGATTTCGTTCTGGGATTTCCTTCCGAAGTTGCGGAACTTCATAAGCTCGCTCCTTGAGCAGGAAACCAAGTCGGCGAAGGTCTCGATATCAGCTGCCTTGAGGCAGTTGTAAGCCCTTACTGACAGACCGGCATCGGAGAGTTTTGAAAGGAGAAGATGTCTCATGCGGATATCACCTTCAGTGGTAAGCTGAGTGTCAGGTGCAGTGCTTTCCTCGGTTGCGAGATTGGCACCGTCCGTGAACAGGCGGAAATGCTCGATAAGAATCCTTGCGGCTTCCTGAAGAGCGTATGTAGGAGTGATTGAACCGTCTGTAGCAACCTCGAGAATAAGTTTCTCGTAGTCAGTCTTCTGCTCCACACGGTAGTTCTCCGCAATCCAGTTGACATTCACGATAGGAGTGTAGATGGCATCGACGGGAATTGTTCCGATAGGAGTGTTCTCGTCACGATTGTCATCAGCTGCCACGAAACCGCGGCCCTTGGTGATAGTCAATTTGATATCAAGCTTTACTGAAGGCTCCATAGAGCAGATGTGCTGCTCGGGATTCAACACCGTGAATGAAGACAAATTGCTGGAAATATCCGCAGCGGTAAACTCCTGCTTGCCGCCGACAACGATTGTTGCTTCCTCTGTGCTGACAGGCTCGCTGCCAACTTTCTGGAATCTCACTTTCTTGAGGTTGAGGATGATATCCTGCATTCCTTCGATAACACCGGGAATGGTCTGGAACTCCTGCTGTACACCTTCAACCTTCAGCTGGCTGATGGCGTAACCCTCAAGAGATGAAAGGAGCACGCGACGGATGGCATTGCCGATGGTCTGTGCGAATCCCGGCTCGAGAGGGCGGAATTCGAACTTGCCGACTTTGTCATTAGCCTCGAGTACAATCACCTTGTCAGGCTGTTGAAATGATAAGATTGCCATATTTGTTTCTTTAGGTGTTAATTAACTATTTGGAGTACAGTTCGACGATAAGCTGTTCGTTGATCTTCTCAGGAATTTCCTCGCGGATGGGAGTGTTGAGATACCTTGCAGAAAGTCCCTTGGCGTCGAAATCGATCCAAGAATATTTCTTGGCGCTTACAACTGCTGCAGAGATAACCTCAAGGCTCTTTGAACGCTCACGGACAGCGATTGTCTCACCGGGCTTGACAATAGTCGAAGGGATGTTGCAGACACTTCCGTTGAGAGTGATGTGACAATGTGAAACGAGCTGACGAGCTGCTGCTCTTGTAGGAGCGACACCCATACGGTAAACAAGGTTGTCAAGACGTGACTCGAGAAGGATGACGAGGTTTTCACCTGTCTGACCTTTCATGCGGGAAGCCTTGTTGTAAAGACCGCGGAACTGACGCTCGAGAACACCGTAAGTATATTTGACTTTCTGTTTCTCCTTGAGCTGTACGCAATACTCTGACTCTTTCTTACGCTTGCGTGCGAGTCCGTGCTGTCCCGGAGGGTAATTTCTCTTTTCGAAATCCTTGTCCGTTCCGTAAATGGGCTCACCGAATTTACGTGCGATTTTTGTACTAGGTCCAGTATATCTTGCCATAATGCATTTCTTTTAAAAAGTTAAACTTTACGACGACCTTTGGGACGGCATCCGTTGTGAGGCATAGGAGTGACGTCGATGATTTCTGTTACTTCGATGCCTGCGCCATGGATGGTTCTGATGGCAGACTCACGGCCTGCACCCGGACCTTTCACATATGCTTTCACCTTGCGGAGACCGAGATCATAGGCAGTCTTGGCTGCGTCCTGAGCTGCAACCTGGGCAGCATAGGGAGTATTCTTCTTTGAACCTCTGAAACCGCTCTTACCAGCAGAAGACCAGCTGATAACCTGACCAATGCTGTTGGTGAGGGTGACGATGACGTTGTTGAAGGTTGATGAAATATGAGCTTCGCCACATGCTTCAACCTTGACAACTCTTTTCTTTGTTGTAGTTGTTGTTTTCTTTGCCATAATTCATCAGGATTATTTAGTTGCTTTCTTCTTGTTGGCAACAGTTTTCTTCTTACCCTTGCGGGTACGTGCGTTGTTCTTGGTGCTCTGTCCGCGAACGGGAAGGCCAAGACGGTGGCGGATACCGCGATAACAACCTACGTCCATGAGACGTTTGATGTTAAGCTGGATGGAAGTGCGGAGCTCACCTTCGATCTTGTACTCATTTGCAATGAGTGTACGAATGGCTGCCACCTGATCATCATTCCAGTCGCCTACCTTGATTGAAGGGTCGATACCGCACTCAGAAAGGATCTTCCTTGCTGAGGGACGACCGATACCGAAGATATAGGTAAGTCCTATCTCTCCCTGTTTATTGTTAGGTAAATCAACACCGGCTATACGTGCCATAATTATCTTTACTTAAAATTGTTTTACAATTGATTGGTTTATCCTTGGCGCATTTTGAACTTAGGGTTCTTTTTGCAGATAACGTAGAGGCGACCTTTACGCTTCACAATTTTACAATCCTCGCTGCGCTTTTTAATGGATGCTTTAACTTTCATTACAGTAATGATTTATTTGTATCTGAAAAAAATCCTACCTTTTGATAAATCATAAGGTGACATTTCCACTTTGACTTTGTCTCCGGGAAGAATCTTGATGTAATGCATCCTCATCTTTCCTGAGATATGAGCGATGATGACATGACCATTCTCGAGCTCGACCTTGAACATTGCATTGGGGAGAGTCTCGACAATCACACCTTCCTGCTCTATTGCTGTCTGTTTAGGCATGGGAATTCACTTTTAATTTATTTGGTTTTCTATATAATCGAAGGTTGACAACTGCTCCGCATGACCGTTACGGACAACAACCGTAAGTTCGTAATGAGCTGATTTGCGCTTGTCGCAGGTACGCACTTCCCACCCGTTGCGGGCGAGATACACATCCTTGCGACCGGCGTTGATCATCGGCTCGATACATATCGTCATTCCGGGGACAAGCAATTTGCCTTTCCCGCGCAGCCCGTAATTGGGTACGCCGGGATTTTCATGCATCTGCCTGCCGATTCCATGTCCTTCCAACTCGCGAACGACAGAAAATCCGAAAGACTCAACATACGTTTGCACCGCGTGTCCGATATCACCGGTCCTGTTTCCTGCAACCGCAGCCTCGATTCCCTTGTACAGGGAGGCCTTGGTCACATCGAGGAGCTGACGGGTCCCGGCGTCCACTTCCCCGACAGGGAAAGTGTAAGCCGAGTCACCGTTGTATCCTTTGTAGAAAGTTCCGCAGTCAACTGACACGATATCGCCCTCCTTGAGGAGGTAGTCTGACGGAAATCCGTGGACCACGGTATCGTTGACAGAGATGCAGAGAGCAGCGGGAAAACCGTCATAACCGAGGAAGCTGGGGATTGCTCCGTTGTCACGGATGAAGGTCTCAGCCACTCTATTCAACTCTTTAGTTGACACACCAGGAGCGACTATCTTACCGACCTCCGCCAATGTGCGTGATACGAGAATCCCGTTCTCGCGCATCAGCTCAATCTCTTCTTCAGTCTTGGGTTTTACCATATGCCAATTCTTCAAAAATATCATTGTTACATTCCGGAACGTCCGGTGAGGCGTCCGGTCTTCATCAGACCGTCATAGTGACGCATCAACAGGTAACTTTCGATCTGCTGGAGAGTATCGAGAACCACACCGACAAGAATCAGGAGGGAAGTACCTCCGTAGAAGCTTGCGAATGAGTGCTCGACTCCGCACTTGGTAGCGAAGGCAGGGAATATCGCGATGATAGCGAGGAAGATTGAACCGGGAAGAGTAACTCGTGACATAATTGAATCGAGATACTCGACGGTTTTCTTGCCAGGCTTCACACCGGGAATGAATCCGCCGTTGCTCTTCATATTCTCAGCCATCATGGTCGGATTGACGGTAACGGCTGTATAGAAGTAAGTGAAGATGACTACAAGAAGTCCGAAAGTGAAGTTGTACCAGAATCCGGTATAGTTGCTCATTACAGCAGCGAATCCACGAGTGGCATCGAAGCGGGAGAAGATGAGCGGGAACAGCATCAGGGCCTGGGCGAAGATGATAGGCATAACGCCGGCGGCATTGATTTTAAGAGGTATGTACTGACGTACACCGCCATACTGTTTGTTGCCCACAACTCTCTTTGCATACTGTACGGGAACCCTGCGGACACCCTGTACGAGAGCGATAGCTGCGATGAACACGAAGAAGAGAATGATGAACTCGATCACGAGAAGGAGTGCACCACCGTTGCTGGCGTTGAGCTTTGAGCTGCACTCGGCTGCGAGAGCGAAGGGAAGACGGGCGATGATACCGATCATGATGATAAGGGAAATACCGTTTCCGATACCGCGGTCAGTGATACGCTCGCCGAGCCACATCACGAACATAGTTCCACCGATGAGAATCAGAGTGCAGACGATATTATACGCGAAGTTGCTCCAACCGAGCTTGCTTACTGCGAAGAATGCGTCTGCGGGAATCTGCTGGTGAAGGTTGGCGATGTAGGCAGGGCCCTGGATGGCAAGGATGAAGATGGTGAGCCAACGGGTCATCTGGTTCATCTTGCGGTGTCCGCTCTCACCTTCCATCTGAAGCTTCCTGAAATAGGGTACGAACACCCCGAGGAGCTGGATCACGATGGATGCTGAGATGTACGGCATTACGCCGAGGGCGAAGATTGAGGCATTACCGAACGCACCGCCGGAGAACATGTTCAAAAGGCCTACAAGACCTTCGGAAGATGTGCTCTGAAGACGGGCGAGGGAGTGGGGATCGATACCGGGAAGAACGATGAAGCTTCCCAGACGATACACGAGGAGCAGGAGGACTGTATAGACAATCCTCTTGCGGAGCTCCTCAATCTTGAAGATGTTATTAATTGTTTGGATTAATTTTTTCATCTTGTCAATTATTCTTCAATGGCTGTCTTGCCGCCGGCTGCCTCAATTTTGGCAATTGCGGAAGCAGAGAAAGCGTTTGCGGTTACCTCGACCTTAGCAGTGATTTCGCCGTTGCCGAGAATCTTGATGAGCTGGTTCTTACCGGCGAAACCGGCATCACGAAGCACAGCGGTATCGATCTTCTCGATCTTGAGCGTTTCTGCGAGAGTCTGGAGGGCAGCTACATTGATGCCCTTGTACTCCACGCGGGTAGGGTTAGTGAAACCGAACTTGGGAAGACGACGCTGGATAGGCATCTGGCCACCCTCGAATCCGATTTTACGTCTGTAACCGGAACGGGCCTTGGCACCGTTCATACCACGGCAGGACTGTCCGCCGTGACCTGAGCCTTCGCCCCTTCCGACTCTTTTCTGTTTTCCTCTGGAACCTGCAGCAGGTGTCAATTCATTTAATTTCATGTGATTTTCCTCCTACTACTTATTTAACTTCCTCTACTTTGACAAGGTGCTGCACTTTGGCAACCATACCCCTTGCGACAGCTGTGTCCTCAAGTACAACAGTGTCGTCAGTCTTGTTGAGACCGAGAGACTTGAGGTTTGCAATCTGTCTGTGATCATGTCCGCTCTTTCCGCGAACGAGAGTGATTTTGAGTTTTGCCATAATTGTATCCTCCTGATGTTAACCGTTAAACACTCTGCTCATCGGAATACCACGGAGACCCGCAATCGTGTAAGCATCCTGGAGCTCGGTGAGAGCCTTTACAGTAGCCTTAACAAGGTTGTGAGGGTTGGAAGAGCCCTTGGATTTTGCAAGGACGTTCTTGATACCAACTGACTCGAACACTGCACGCATGGCACCACCGGCCTTTACACCGGTACCGGGAGCGGCAGGTTTCATGAATACTCGTGCGCCACCGAATTTGACTTCGTGCTCGTGAGGAATGGTTCCGTTGAGAACAGGAATCTTGACAAGATTCTTCTTTGCATCTTCAACGCCCTTGGCAATGGCTGAGTTGACCTCATTTGCCTTACCGAGACCATAGCCTACAACGCCATTCTCGTCACCAACCACAACGATGGCAGCAAAGCTGAAATGACGACCACCCTTGGTGACCTTGGTCACTCTCTGGACGGCAACCAGTCTGTCCTTGAGCTCAAGGTCAGAGGTTTTTACTCTTTTAAGATTTGTATTTGCCATAGTCTTTATTAGAATTTAAGGCCACCTTCGCGGGCAGCTTCTGCCAAACTTTTAACTCTTCCGTGATACAGATAACCGCCACGGTCGAAGCAGACCGTATTGATACCTGCTGCGAGAGCCTTCTGTGCTATTGCCTTTCCGACGATAGCGGCAGCCTCGATTCCGGATTTACCCTTGCACTCTGCTGCAAGAGCCTTGTCATTTGAAGCGGCTGCACAGAGTGTAACTGCCTTCAAATCGTCAACGAGCTGAACATAGATCTGCTTGTTGCTTCTGAAAACGACCATACGGGGTCTTTCAGCTGTGCCGTTTACGACTTTACGTATACGGTAGTGAATTCTTTGTCTTCTTTGAATTTTATTCAATGCCATAACTCAGTCCTCCATTATTTAGCACCAGCTGACTTACCGGCCTTGCGGCGGATATTCTCGCCAACAAACTTGATACCTTTGCCCTTGTAAGGTTCGGGCTTGCGGAATGTACGGATTTTTGCTGCAACCTGACCGATGAGCTGTTTGTCCGCGCTCTTGAGAACAAGAACGGGGTTCTGGCCCTTCTTCACAGGTTCAGCTTCTGCTTTCACTTCAGCAGGGAGCATAAGCTGGATGTCGTGTGAGAAGCCGAGGGAGAACAGAAGAAGCTGACCCTGAACATCTACACGATAACCGACACCGACAAGCTCCTGCTTGATGGTATAGCCTTCTGAAACACCGACAACCATGTTGTGGATGAGGGCACGGTAGAGACCGTGAAGAGAACGATGTCTCGGAAGATCGGTGGGGCGGCTCAACTTGACCGCGTCACCCTCGATGGTCACTGTGATGTCAGAATCCACTTTCTGCGTCAATTCTCCATGAGGGCCTTTAACCTTCACAACATTGCCGGGAAGGACCTGGACAGTCACTCCGGCAGGAAGGTTTACAGGTAATTTACCAATTCTTGACATTTTGGAAATGATTAAATGTTAATAAACATAGCACAGAACCTCACCACCGACATTGAGCTCCTTGGCTTCCTTGTCTGAGATGACGCCCTTTGATGTTGAAAGGATTGCTATTCCGAGTCCGTTGAGGACGCGGGGCATGTTTTCAACGTCGGCGTACTTGCGGAGACCGGGAGTGGAGACGCGCTCGATTTTCTTGATAGCGGCAACCTTGGTCTCAGGATGGTACTTGAGAGCGATTTTGATAGTGTTGTAGGGCGTACCTT
>JAKSKQ010000029.1 GCA_024401675.1 Bacteroidales bacterium
GAAACTTCCCGCGGCTGTCACCGGGGTCACCGGCGTCAGACTGAACAGCGGCACCCAGCAGTTCAGCACCAAGAAGTCAGGAACCACAGTTTCCGAACTCAGCCGCGGACTGCAGAACGTAGATGTGTCGATGTCAGACAACATCCTCACCGCCTATATGATGGTTTCATCCAAAGGCATCACTCCTTCCGGCAAGTGGGTTGTTGAGGTCCTTACCGGAGACGGCACAACCTATGTGAAGTCCTTCACTCCCGCAACAGGCGCTCTTGACGGTGGCAAGTGCCATACCATCAAGCTCAACGACGAAGGCTGGTACTTAATCTCCGGCCACGGGACTCAGGCCGCTCCCTGGGTGATAAGCACTCCTGCCGACATGCAGGAAATTGCGCCCCTTCTTGTTTATGCGGCAGACACTACAAGATACAGCCGCTACTTTGAAATGGGCGCCGACATCGATATGGCCGGAATCCATTGGGTTCCCCTCGTGACCGGCAACCAGACCAAGCCCATTGTTTTCGATGGCAAGAACCACACGATTTCCAACCTTACGGTGGATACTGAGGTAAGTTTCCCCAGTTTCATCGGCGTATTCGACGGCACAATCAAAAATGTCACCTTCGACAAGGCAAATATCAAGAATATGAAGGCCTCCGGCCAGCAGACAGCAGTGGTCGCCGGCTGGGCAGGCCGCAACAGTGGTGACATTACCGCAACAATCAGCAACGTGAATGTTACAAACTCCAAAGTGGACGGTGGAGCATACGAATCACATTCAGGACTTATGGCAGGTCAGGCCAACGGCCTTTCGGCAGACCATTGTTCCGTTCAGGGAGAAGTGATTATGGACGGTTTGAACGGAAAAGATATGGGATGTGCAGGATTCGTAGGTTATGTCCAGGCAGGCACTCCTCTTCCCAACACCTTCACCGACTGTACTTCCAATGCTACGGTTCAGGTTGGAAACGGTCGTTCAAACGGTGGTTTTGTAGGATATGTCTACAGTCCGGCATCATTCATCAACTGTTCTTCCAAAGGAAGTGTCACTGCCAACGGCGGCGGTCGTCAGGGTGGTTTCATCGGGTTCCTCAGGGCAAAGGCCAGTTTCGAGAACTGCTCCAGCACCTGCAATGTCAGCAGCACTGCTACAACCGGAGCTCACGCCGGATTTGTGGGCGAGGTCAATGCGGATGGCTGCACTTTCACCGGATGCTTCGCAAAGGGAACAATTGTTTCCGGAGGTTATGGAGTAGGCGGCTTTGCCGGAATGGCGAGCAACAAATCCACTTATACCAATTGTTACTGGGAAGGAACTTCAGTGTCTGCAGGAAAACGTGATGACACTACAAATCAGGCATGGGGACTTGCTGACGGCGGCTTCATAGGACTTGTCAAGTCTCCTGTGACCGTTGTATCCTGCCACGCAAAGGGAACCGTCAAGTCTTCCGTAACAGGGTACTTCATCGGCGGCCTTATCGGCAATATCCAGGCAGGCGGCAAGGGTACTTCCATCAGCAAATGCTATTTCTCAGGTACCGTTGCGAGCAATGGCGGCGGCGGAGCCTGCTATCTCGGCGGCCTGATAGGAGGCTTCGGCCCTCATAATCTTAATACCGGTTCTCCTGATTCTTACAATATTACAGTATCGGATTGCTATACAACCGGGAAAATCTCTGACGGCAATTACGGAGTCGGAGGAATCTGCGGTCTGATTCGCAAGGGCGTTTCTTTCGAATGTTGCTATTCAACTATGAATGTCGAGGCACAGCATGGCTTGGGCGGTATTCTGGGCCGCGCTGACGACAATGTCACGGCCAAGGGTACAGCGAGCTATGGCATCTCTGTAAGCAAGTGCATTGCATGGAATGAAAAAATCAACTCCACAAAGCACGCCGCCAATGCAAACACCATCAATGTAGGCAGCAACTACAGCGCCGGTGTGGTGGTAGGACGCGGCAATGCTTATGACAATTTCGCAGACTGTTACAGAAAGCCAGACTTTCAGTCCAAGTTCACCTGCAACGGAGAAAATATCAGCGGTGTGAATTACAACACCCTCTTCGACCAGGAGAATTCTGCAGCCGGATCTGCTCTAAACTTCAACAGTCTTAATGCCAATTACTTCCAACCTTACCACGGCAAGGCGGCGGGAGCGACGGAGACACTCTCCGATGTAGCAGTAAGGCTCGGCTGGAGCGCGTCCGTCTGGAGTTTCGAGCACGATGAGCCTGAACTTCTTTAGGCTTGAACCAACGATGATTGAAGTTGCGCAAAACGCGAGTGACTCGCGTATTGCGCAACTTGTTTCAAACAATATGCTACCTTTGTAAGGTATTATGTCCAATCTGCTGGATAAGAATCTATTCGCCCTCATTTCAAAGAAAAGGGATGCCGCCGCCTTCGACAAACTGTTTCTCAGGTGGTACGCACCTCTGGTGTCCTACGCCCGGCAGTTCGTCTGTACCGAGGATGCGGAAAATGTTGTCCAGGATGTTATGGTCTCGATATGGGAAAACGCTCCTGAAACAGTCATACGTACAAGCGTTTCCTCCTATCTATTCTCGGCGGTCAAAAACCGCTGTTTCACTCTCGTCAACAGGGGGTCCATAAGGATGAGAGTAATGGACAATGTGCGAGCTTCCCTGCTGAATGAAGTGATACCGGACTCATCGGGAGACCTTGACTTCAACGAACTTATCATCAAGGTCAGAATGACTCTTCTCAAATTGCCCGAACCTCAGAGGCGTGCCTTTGAAATGAGCCGCTTCGAAGATCTCAGCTACAAGGAAATAGCCGAGATCCAGGGGGTCTCGGCTAAAACCATCGAATATAGAATTTCAAGTGTGCTCAAGGCACTCAGGGAGGCACTGGAAGATTACATCACTTCCTGAGCCGGGGCTCACTGCCGGAAAGATCCCACACAGTTTCGTCCCAGCCTATCGTGCGGGCAATGTCCGATGCGGTCTGTCCGTTCGAACTCTTGCCGTGGTACGGCCAGTAATACAAGCCGAGTTTTCTGGGCTCGGCGGTGCTGGCCGAGTAGTCCAAAGGAGTCGAAGAATCATTGTCAGGCATGTCGAAAAGAACATTGTACTGACCGTCCGTGAAGCAGGTGAATGTCATATCATTTCTTCTCCAGCAGTTCCTGTGAGTGTTGAGAGAGACTGTCTTGCCGACTATCGCTCCGGCGGAGAGATTGCCTGAAGCAATGTTCATCCGGCTGACAATCTTTTCGTTCCATGCGATGCAGCCATCGAAGGTATCATCGTAGCCTGTCGTATCTTTGGAGTCATTGGAATTGTTGTCGGCACGACCGGCGATGCCGCCGTGTCCATGGCGCGCCGTGATGGCCATTCTCGAGAAACAGTTCTGAATGAGGCAGTTTTGATAGACACAGCCCGCAATACCTCCGATTCCGTAGTTGCATTGACTGATTTCACCGTCGGTCCAACAGTTGCGGACTGTTATGGACTGGGTGTAACCTATTATTCCGCCGATGAATGACCCTCCGTTGCCTGACGTCTGAGTCTTGATGTTGCCAATGAATGAGCATCCATCGATGACGCTCCCGGTCGCACCGTTCCAGTTGGCACCAAGGATGCCGCCTATGTTGCCTTTGGTGCCCTCGAGGGCAAGGCTTCCTTCGACATGGCAGTTACGGATGGTGATGTTGTTGGTGCCAGCCTGTGAGAATGAACCGACAAGCCCGCCGTGGTAGTCCGTGGTCGGGACTGCGAGTATGGTTATCATTACCCTGCAGTTCTCCACAAGGCTTCCGCTCCCGCCGGAGAAGAACGAGCCTATGAGGCCGCCGCTGTTTTTGCCGCTGCCCGAGAAACTTCCCTCTGTAGAGCAGTTGCGGACAACGACTTTACCGGCTATGTGGCCGATGAGGTGTCCCGAGTAGTCCGCTCCGCTGCCGCCGATGCGGAGGATGCCTTTGTGGTGGACATCCTCGATGGTGCAGGCCTGGCGGACCGAGCCTATGCAGCCGCCGATTACGCGGCTGGTGTTCTCAACCGTCACCTCCACATCGCTGGTAATGTTGCTTACGGAACATTTGTCGTCGATTTCTCCGATGACTCCGCCTATGTTGCATTCAGTAGCCGTGCCTGCCGCCGTCACACTGCCGGAGACCTTGCAGCCGGTGAAAGTTGCATTGTTAGCCTGACCTGCCAGTATTCCTGTCGGACTGGCATAGGCGCCCCGGACATTGACATCAGCATCGCGCACCTCCACATTGGTGATCTCCGCGGTAATGTCACCGGCACTGCGGCCAGCCCAGCCCGCGACGACAGCCACTCTTTCGGCCTGACTGGCAGTGCAGTTGATGTATGGCTTGTCGAATATGACATCGTGGACTGCTCCGTCGAGAACTCCGATGAAACTCGGGAAATTGACATTCCCGTCCACCTTCAGATTGGATATGACGTGTCCTGCTCCGTCAAAATCAATCGGATAGCAAGCATTGGTCACTACCAACGGAGTCCAGCTGACCCCGCTCATATCGACATCAGAAATCATCTTGAAATATATCGGGCCGTCTATGTTGTTCTGAACCAGGCGGCTTTGTATTGCCAGCATATCATCCACGGTCGCAATTTTGTACGGATTTCCTTCGGAACCTTCAGCCGTGGCACTCCCCTTCCATCCTTTCTTGTCAGCTACGATTTCATAAGTGTCCCCCGCCTCAACCTTTCCGGCAGTTACGGAGATTTCCTTCGCAACTGACTTTCCACCGCTGCCCAGTGTAATAGTCAGTTTGTCGCCTTCGGCGAAGTCGATATCCTGCCATGCGATCAGCATGAAGGCGCGGATCTTCATTCTGCTTGCGGAAACATCCACATCAGGAAAAATAAGGGCAAGCGAATCAGTCAAACTGTCCTCGGAGTTCGTTTTGTGGAGGACCGGTCTGGAACATTTGACGGATATCCTTGACAGCACACGTACTCCGGCCGGGGATTCGATAGAGAACTTTATCAGTCCGCTACGCCGGAATCCGGCGCCTTTCCCGGCGGCCCATTCCTTTGAGAAGGTGATTTCGGAGATGTCAGTGACTCCGGTCAAAACCATCAGCGGCCGTGCGTGGTCTGTATCAGCGTTGGCCTTCTGCATCTGGTCCGAGTAGTCATGTGCCTGTGCCTGGGCATAGGATTCATAGTCGCCAAGGAGAACAGTGAAGGATTTTCCCGGAACATCATTTCCGCGGAAAGAAGCGACTTTGGACGTGAATCCGGGAACTATCCTGTATTTCTGCACCTCGTCTCCGGCAATGGTGAGTACATCATCCTCCTTCCAGACAAAAGACTCATCGTCCGGCAGGCTGACGGTAATGTAGTTGTACCTGTCTTCGAGGTCAGGCACGGGTGTCGGCCCCGGCACCGGATCGGGAATGATTTCCCTTGCACAGGAGACAGCCGCCAGGACTGCGGCAGCAACTATGATGAGATGTCTTTTCATACCGTTCGTCATTTGAATAGTTCAAGAGTTGATTCATAAATCTTCTTCGCCATATAGGCGTGTCCCGCCGCATTGGGGTGCAGGGAACTGTACACCGTCACAGACTTGTCCCCGCGGAAATCCACCCAGGGGATTCCGAAATGATCCGCAATGGTGGGAATCGATGAAGCATAGGCCCCTTCGATATGATTTCCGACTATGCAGATGATTTTGGCTTTCGGATAAGTGGCCCGGATGGTCTTGATGACGGCTATGTAGGACTCGCGGAAGCGGGCGTTAGTGTTGAGTAGTCCGACGGGAGTATCGAAATCGAATTCGCCGATTTCGACGGCACAGCCGCTCTGACAGTCATTCGTGCCTCCAAATAGAAGGATGACATCCGGGTCGATGAAGTCCGTGCACCTGACTGTAAATGCAGGCTGGGTGCGTGTACTGCCAGGGGCGACACATCCGCCGCTCCAGGAACTGTTGACATCGAGTTCTCCCATCCAGAAGTTTGTGATGAGCTGGCCCCAGTAAGTTTTTTTCCAGTCATTGACATCTGTATTGTCTCCGCTGCTCTGAGGGTAATATGCCTTGTAACCCGAGGGAATCATGTCACTGAAGGTAGAGATAGAGTCGCCAAGCACACCAATCCTCTTCGGGAAAGCCTTGATAGCAGCAACAGAGAGGTCGATATTGACAGTTTTTACATAGCCGGCCTGGAAGTTGAGCGGAGTGGTGATATCAACAATTGCCGTGAACTTGGGACCATAGACGGTGATCTTGCCTGTGAACGCGCAGGGAAGCAGCACCGCACCGACCTGACTCGGTTCAGCAGTTGTTCCGACGGTCAGAGGAGTCTTTTCGTCTAAACCGGAAAGCACGGTGACGCTGGAGGATCCGTTGGCAAGGAATTCAACCGAGGCCCCATGGAGTGAGATAGTCACATCTCCAGCAATGGTGATGCCCTCCGTCCCCTCGATACGCACACCGGAAATGGTGTATCCTTCATATTTCCCGTCGCTGTCGAGAATATTGAGAATAACTCCGGATGTCAGCGGCTTGACCGCACAAGCAGCCGTCTGGCCGGAGATTTCCGTCTTTTCGGAGCAGTAGAGCATTGCCTTGAGGTCCTCGCCGACAATATCCACTGTCTTTTCAATCGTGGACGGCACGGTGAAGGTCTGCTGCATTCCTATGGCGCCTGGGGAATAGCACCAAATGAAAGACGCCTCCTTGCTGACACTGGCGTTGATGGTCATTTCTCCGGGAGTTTCGCACACGGCCATCGCGGCTTCCCTGTCACCCGCTTCAGTTGCAAAGCCGACAAAACGCGACGCACAGAAATCATAGGCGGAATCTCCCGCCGGGTTGGTGCCCGTAACGGCATTGGTTATGTTAACCGTAACTGTATTCTTCTCGATTCTGTTCTCCATTTTGCCGGTGCAGCCGGCAAACGCAAGAACCAGAAATGCCGATAAAATCGTTTTTCTCATAATTCATCAATAGACGAGGGTTGACACGACAGGATAGTGGTCGGAAATGAAGGTCTTTCCCGCATATTGGTCTGTAAGGACCTTGAATTCCGTGCAGTCCGCAAAACCACTGTAGTAGATATAGTCGATTATTGAAGGCTCGTAGAGGTCAAATCCGTTGAAAGACGGTCTGTCGTCTGTGACGCTCGCGGTCTCCCGTGCACTCTTCATCATTACATTAAGATCCGTGAGGGCCTGGTCGGAAGGGGTCACATTGAAATCTCCCGTTAGAACCATAGGATATCCTTCGGAGTTCATTGCGGCAATCCTCTCAACAATCAGGGCAAGGCCGTTTCTACGGGCTTCGACTCCCTTGTGGTCGAGATGAGTGTTCACAAAGTAGAACTTGCGCTGCGAATCCCGGTCTTTCATAAGGGCCCAGGTGGCCGTGCGCCTGCATGCGGCATCCCAGCCCTTCGACGGCTCGTCAGGAGTCTCGGAGAGCCAGTAGGTTCCGCCGTCCAGCATTTCCAAGGCCTCACTGTTATAGAATATGGACATGTGCTCGCCCTTCTCTAACCCGTCTTCGCGGCCGACACCGAACGAAATGTAGCGCGGACAACTTTCTGTTATGAAAGAAATCTGGTTGGGGTATGCTTCCTGAACCCCGAATATGTCCGGATTGACCTTGCCAAGCATTTCGGCAGTAGCCTCCTTGCGCTCGTCCCAGGCATTCTCTCCGTCCTGAGCTTTGGAGTTCCGGATGTTGTAGGAAATTACGGTCAGGGTGTCCCCTTTTCTGGTATCATTGCATGAGGTGACCAGAGGGAACATTGCGGCAAAAGCCGCCAATAAGGATATTGTTCTTGCTTTCATGATTCTATTCTGACTCTATGTGGGCTGTCTTGCAGGGGTCGCCGGAAAACTGTGACCAGTTGTCGGCAGGGATACAGTCATTGCTTCTGACGGCAAAGAGAGTTGGACTGCCTTCCTTCACACCGATAAGGTAGATAGTACCGTCCTGTGCGATGGTCGGCGATGAACTGAGAGACGCGCCGAGATCAAGGGCGGCGACTTTCTGTCCGGTAGTTCCCAGAAGTTTGATGAGGTTACCGGTGGAGCTGGCATAATAGACAAAGCCGGCCTTGTCAACTGCCGGGACGCCGGAGATGATACCGCTGTCCTCGACCGTCCACATCACTTTTCCATCGGTACCGACCGCTGAGATGGTGGTATTGGTCGTCACGAACACAGTACCGTTCTCCGCCATGGCGGGGCCGTTGGCCATGACATTGCCAAGGTCGCTTCCATCGCCGGAATTGATTTTCCCCGGGATACTTGCAGTCCACGACGGCACAGGAGCGGAACTGCGGCTGGAAGTAAGGGTCGATATCCGGTAGCAGAAGAGGATTCCCTTCGTCCCGGCGGACAAGGTCTCGGGGGCGTAATAGTAGAAGAATCCGTCTTTGGAAACAGCGCTCTGGCAGCCCATCGAACGGTAGCCGATGCCGGGCCAGAATGCGTCTCCTGCGTTGGTCGAGGTTCCGTTCACATAGGACCAGCCTCCGCTGCCATTGGGGAAACCGATCTGACATCCGCCCACATGAGAGGAAGAGCCGGCCGCATTGACGAACACCATATCATTGTAGGCACAGATGCCGCCCCATGAACCGCTAGTGGAGTAGATGGTCTGCTTGAGTGTGCCGTCTTCGGCATTCAGCACGCAGCACCCCTGGTCGTTGCTGATGAAGGGAGCCTTGCTTCCGTAGCGCTGGGTAGTCGCCACAAAGCCGTTGAATACGAGAGGTGACTGCAGGCCGAAACGGGTCTTGGGCCCGTCATCCGCAAACCATTTCAGTGTACCGTCGGGATTGAACGCAAAAATACCGTTCTTCCCGTTTTCATCGCTGTTCTCATCATAGCCGGCAGCGAGATAAATGGACCCGTCGGGGCCGACAGAAGGAGTCACGACAGGTACGGTGGAAGTACCGTTCTTGCCCACATATTCGACACCTGTCGGCCTGAGGTCGTAGGACCATTTCTGATTTCCGGAAGTATCGAAACTGACAAGATGGCCTCCTGAAGATGTTACATAAACCGTCTTTCCGTCCGGGCTCATCGCTGGCGAAGTGATGCGTGTGCTGACATCACCCGGGTCATCGTAGGCCTTGCCCCAGAGCATCTCGAGAGTGTAAAGGCCCTTCTCTATGTGGATGGTCGCCCTCTTGGCAGCCATGCCGCCAAGATTGTCAGTTACCGTCAGGCTGACTTCGATATCGCCGTACTCCACAAAGGTATGGACCGGATTCTGCACGGTCAGCACCGTGCTTCCCAGAGTCCATTTCCAGGCAACAATCTCTCCGTCGGAATCGTGTGACTTGTCGGTGAATGTGACGGGCTCTCCCGCCTTTGCAGATACGGGGCTCCACTCAAAGTCGCAGACAGGTTTGATATTGGTGTCATAGACCACGATGTTTTTCGTAACAGTGCCCTTGACAGCACCATCATTAGCGGTCACTGTGAGCGTCACGGGAAACTCCCCCTCTTCGGTGAAACTGATTCCGGATGGTTCCTTCTCATAGGATACCTTTCCGGACCATTCCCACTTGCAGATGGCGATGACCGAGTTCTCGACAGTGGTGGTATTGGTTATTCTGATGCTTTCGCCGAGGTTGTAGGACTCCTTGTCAGTGGTGAACGAGGCGTGCACCACGACCTGTGGAGTTTTGTTGCAGGCGCAGATTGCGAGAGCGCCCAGCAATATGGCGTGGATGTGTTTTCTCATAACTTACTCTCCATATTTGAAGGTACACATAATAGGATAGTGGTCGGAGATGTAGATGATTCCTTCCCACCTGTCCCGTATTGTTTCGAAGGCCAGTGGTTTGATGCCTTTGTAGAAGATGTGGTCTATCTGTTTGTTCTGATTTCCGTAGCCGTTGCTTGAACCGAAGTTGTCAGTGCGGGGAGAGTCCTTTCTGGCATCATTCAGCGTGTTGTATGTAAACACTTCATCGCCGGGGACAGAGTTGAAGTCTCCTGTCAGAATCACGGGCAGGCCTGCGAAATTGATTGACTCGATCTTTTCCATTACGAGTGTCGTCCCTGCGGCTCTCGCCACCGCGCCCTGATGGTCGAGGTGGGTATTGAATACGAAGAACTCCTGCCCACAGGATTTAATAGTGAAATGCATCCAGGTGCAGGTGCGACGACATGCTCCATCCCAGCCGAGAGACACTTTGTTCGGAGTTGCGCTGAGCCAGAAAGTACCATATTCCACAACATTGACGGAGTCTTTGCAATAGAATATCGCTGTCGTCTCGCCGGAATTCTTACCATCGTCCCTGCCGAGTCCATAAGCGCCGTACCGGGGGCAGGCCTTGGTGATGTCATTCATCTGTGTGACATAGCATTCCTGCACTCCTACAATCATCGGACATTTGGTATTGAGCATTGCAGCGACGCCGCTCTTGCGTTTGGTCCAGGCGTGTTCGGTTCCCGAATCGGAGGCATAGTTACGCACATTGAAACTCATTGCTTTGAATGTGTTTGGCTCATCCGTGCCGGGGACGACAGGATCGACATGGTGGCCGGGATCGTCTTTATAGAACGGGCTGTAATCAACATCCTCCTTATAGGAGCAGGATGAGACGGCAGCAACGGCGAAGCACAGGAAAATGATTGATATAATATTTCTCATAGTCTATTGCCAATTGGGGTTCTGAGTCATTTTGTAGCCTTCTGCGGCATAGTCGCGGATAATCTTCGCGGGGATGGGATACAGGTACTGACGGTCATCGCTGTACCATTTTCTCTGGCCCGCCACACGATATTCCAGGTCATAGCCGCCATCAGGGCCGGCCACTGCATATAGGCCGCTCCCGTCGTTAACGGTCACCCAGATATCCTTGTATGCTGCAGATGCGCCGGCTTTCGGGGTCTCGGAGAAATATACATCGAAAGTTCCGTCACCGTTGAGGTCTATTCCTGTATCGAGAGAAGAGAAGTGAATTCCGGTCCAGGGCAGCTTCTCAATCAGATTTCCGCAGTTCCAACGGATGAGATCATACATTCTGAAACCCTCAAGACACAGTTCGATTGCCCTTTCCCTGCGGATTTCCATTATTACGGGATCCGTCACAGTGGGATAGAAGTTGGACTTCATATAGTCGTCAATGACAGTGGGAAGTGTGGATATTCCTCCCGTGATGCCGGCACGGCTTCTTATAGCTCCTATGGTCGTGGACCACTCCTTGTCGGTCAATGAGCCAAGTTCGGCTTTAGCCTCGGCATAGTTCAGAAGGACTTCAGCATAACGTATTATCGGGGTACCGTTGATATTGTTGGCAGCATTGTCATACTTGGTCTCATCCAGACTGAACTTGATAGGGTGGTATCCTGTCATTGCGACCTGGTTGACGATGTCGGGGACAACGGCCTTGTTATCCCTCCGGTAGGACGGGCCGCGCACTATCTGTGCGAGACGGGCGTCACGGTTAGTGAACTCATCCTTGAAGTCCGTCGCTGCATAGCCGGTCTTGGAGGTGAAGGCGCTTCCGTCCTTCATCAGGAATGTATTGATGAACACTCTTGAGAAGCAGAGATGGTTGCCGTAGGAAGCGGAATTGTATTTCCAGTTCTGGTTACCGAGAATGCCGGCACCACTGCTGCAGCAAATATTCAGCAGCACCTCTTTGGTAATTGTATCCTCGCTGGTAAAGAGGTCACGGTAGGCACCGTTGGTGTAGGCTGTTGTGTTGAGACCATAACCGGAACCGTCGATGACGAGCTTCGCTGCCTCTGCCGCAAGTGTGAAGAGTTGCTCGGGGGTGTATTTTCCCTCTTCCGAATGGTATTTGCGGAAAGAGGCCTCAAAGAGACATATTCTGGACTTGAGCGCCGCAGCACACCACTTTGTGACAAGAGAACTGCCTGTGGAGGACTTTGCGGTGATGTTTTCAAAGGCGAAGTCGAGGTCGGCAATCATATTCTCCACAATGACATCCCGGGAATCGCGGTCCTTGTAGAGAAGGTCGGTCTCATAGTTCTGGATACAATGGTCATACCATGGAACAGGCCCGTACTTTGTGAATTTATCATAGTAGAACCAGGCACGGAACCACCTGGCTATTCCTTCGTAGTTCTTCTTCACTGCATCCGGAACCACACATTCGGGACTTTTCAGTCCGTCGAGGAAATAGTTGATGTTGTGGAGGTTTGTCCAACTCCAGCCAGTCGATGTCTCAGCCGTGAACGCTCCGTCCATAAAGAACTCGTTCATCTGGTTGCATGCGCAGTAGTCACATTTGCCCGACTCCAGATAATTTGCGCTCGAAGCATTGGGGAGGCCCTTATAGAGAGAGTAGGCATAAGTTTGAAGTCCTGTCTCGGTACCGAATATCATAGCCTTGTCAGCATCGACCTGCATCTTTTCTGTCAGGTCACAGGAAACTGTTGCGGCAGTTGCAAGCACGAGGGCCGCGAATTTGAATTTTATATTTTTCATATTGCCGTACAATTTAATAGGTTATGGTAATACCGAAACTGAACATTCTCATTGCCGGGTAGTTATAGCCCTGTCCCTTGCCGTCGTTGACGAAATTCTCGGAAGAACGGGTGACGGTCACAACATCATAGTCCCTGCTTATCCTCTTGTAGAAGGGAGACCATGTCCATAGATTCTCTCCGGAGAAGTAGATATTCAGAGCGGAAATCCTGATTCTCTCAAGAAGTTTTCTGGGGAAGTTGTAGCCGATCTGGAGGTTCTTGAGTCTCAAATAGGCTACATTCTGGAGATAGCGGTTGTTCTTGAAACTTTTGTAGAAAGGCTCATAGTATCCTGTGTATCTCGGAAGATACGCATCCGGGGTGTCTTCCGTCCAGTAGTTGCCGATCTGCCACTTGAGCATATTGTTATATGGGCGGTTGTACTGGCCCCAGATTGGACATTCGCTTCCGGGATACCAGTCCTGATGACCCACACCCTGGAAGAATGCATTGGCGTAGATTCCGTTCCACTCGAGATTGAGGGAAAGAGAGTAAATCCATCGCGGCTCGCTGTTTCCGATAATGACCTTATCGCCGGGGTCATCCACAGTGTTCGAGCCTTCGTCAATCTGATGGTTGTGGTTGCGGTCTTCAAAACGGATGTCGCCCGGGTAGGTCGTATAATTGACAGAAGTGGCCATGAGAGTGTTCTTGTAGCCGGTACCGTCGAAAGCCGCATCAATTTCCTCCTGACTCTGGAACAATCCGTTGGAGATGAAGCCCCATATTTCTCCAATTCGCTGTCCGGTATAATAGTCTGAAAGTTTGCGTGAGGAATTGTTATAGCGGTCAATGATGGAGTGGTAGTCGGCGAGGGTTGCCTTGACGCCGAAGTTCAGCGGGGCCCTGCCTGCATTCCATGAGTCGTTGTAACTCAGGGAAAGTTCGAAGCCGTATGTGCTCATATCCGCATAGTTGCCCTTCGGCGAAGACGCTCCGAAAGTATCTGGGATGGTGGGGCCTGCCGTGTACATATCAAGGGTTTTCCTGATGTAGTAGTCCGCAGTGAGGTTGATTTTCCCGTTCAGGGAGCCCAGGTCCAAGCCGGCGTCTATGGTCCTTGACCTTTCCCAACCTATGTTGTCAGGAATGATGGAGGGCGCTTCGGTGTAACGGAGTTTGCTCTGGCCGTCAAGCAGACGGGCGGTATCGCCGTTGCCGGTGCCGAATGTTGAAAAGGCGAACTTCTCAAGATAGGAATACACTGAAACATTGCTGTTCCCGAGTTCTCCGTATGACACCCTCAGTTTGAGGTTGGAAATGATTTTCGGGTTGACTTTGAACCAGTTCTCCCCATTGATTCTCCATGCGGCCGATGCGGAAGGGAAAAAGCCCCACTGGGAGTTGTTGGGAAACTTGGAGGAACCGTCATAGCGTCCGTTGACTTCAAAGAGATAGCGGTTGTCGTAAGTATAGTTGATACGGAAGAACATACCGGCATACCTCCACTTGCTTCCCCCGCTGGAGATGACCATCTGGTCGCCGAGAGCGAAGTTTATATGTGTCACATCCGGTGAGATGAGGCCGTATCTCTGGGTGTAGGTTGACTTATAGGTCTGCTGCTCGTAATTATAGCCGGCGAGGGCCTTGAAGTAGTGTTTGGACGCAAAGGTGTTCTCGTAGTCAATGTATGCGTTCACCGCGAGGTAATTGGTCAACTGGAGAGTCTCCTTTATATTATCGTCGGTCTCCGGAATTCCAATGTACTGTATTTCACCTTCATATGGGCTGTATGGAACTGCCGTGGACTTCTTTGATTCCGTGTAGTCCTTCGAGCGGAAGGAGAAGTCTGCGCTTGCATGGAGAGTGTTCTTCAGGAAACTGGCATTGAGAGCCGTAGTAGTCTTGAATGTCTTGGTGAGCCGGTCAAGGTAATTATTGCCCGTGACCAGGCCTCCTATTGAATTGGCACCGGAGCGGGTCATCGTCCCATCGGGGTTGAAGATTGGGGATGAAGGGTGGCCTTCGTCATTGATTGCTCTCCAGAGTACTCCCGAGGACTCTGTCGGGGTTGTGAACGGGTAGCGGTACTTGTCATAAGTATATTCAAGGTTCTCGGAGAGTTTGAGCCAAGGCAGAATCTGCGCGGATACCTTTGTATGGAGGTTCATCGTCTGATAAGTGTCAGGCGTGAAGTTGAACAGGCCGTCATAATCGTAGAGTCGTCCTGACACATAGAAACTTATCTTGTCGGAAGATCCGCTGACCGAAAGATTGTGTGTCTGCGCGAATACATATTTTTTATAGATTGCGTCATAGTAATTCTCATTGCCGTAGTACACATAGCGTCCGTCGGAATTCACAGCAGTCTGAACCGGGTTGCCGCTGAGATTGCGCGCCCTGAACTCGTCCAGCCACAACTGAGAGAAATCCTGGCTCTTGTTGAGACCTGTCGGATCGGACTGACGGTAGTTGTACCAGGCAGTATAGAACATTTTTGCATAGACATAGCCGTCATCCACGATGTCGGGAATCGCAGTCGGCTGCTCGATTGAGAAATTGCCGCTGTAGGATATCGAGAACTTGTCCTTTATCTTCTCCGGGTTCTTAGTCGTGATGAGGACCACGCCGTAGGGGGCCCTGGACCCATAGATGGCAGATGAGGCAGCATCCTTGAGGACGGATACGCTCTCGATGTCATTCGGGTTCAGCATTGCCGGGTCGCCCTCAACTCCGTCAATAAGGATAAGGGCGCTTCCACCGGCACCGATGGAAGTCGTGCCTCGGATGTTATAACTGGCAGAAGCATTGGGTTTTCCATCGGCGAGGGTAATATTCAGGTTTGGAACCGAGCCCTGGAGCATCTGAGTGGTATTGGCAACAGGACGCCCCTTGAACTGCTCCGAGGACACCTGATCGACAGCTCCGGTGAGATTGGCCTTTTTTGTCGTACCGTAACCCACGAATACCACTTCCTCGAGAAACTCGGCAGAGGGTGACATGAGTATGGTCATATTCCCGGCGCCGGACAGTACTTTCACCGTCTTTGTGGCGTAGCCCACACAGGAAATCTCCAGTTCTGCATCCGGGACGACCTCGAGTGTGAAAGTTCCGTCAATGCCAGTGATGACTCCCGTCCGGGTACCTTTGATAATAATCGAGGCTCCTATCACTGATTCTCCGGTCTTTTCATCCATGACAACTCCGTTCACAGAAATCGTCCGGACCTTTTCTGTCCCTACCGGAACATTTCCACCCTTAAGTACTATGTTTTCTCCGATTATCGAAGCGCTTGTGCCGGTACCGGCAAAAATCTCTGCGGCTATCTCAAGGACATCCTCGTTCTTTGCATCCACTGAGACGAGTCGCGTCTTGTCAACCGCGTCATCGTCATAGAAGAAGGTGTAGCCGCTCTCGTTTTCAATCATTTTGAGCACATTTGCGACCGGGAGGTCGGAAGCCTTGACGGAAATTATCCTCGTCTGCGCATTCAGCACATTACAGACAAGTGACAGTGCCAGGCTTACGACAACAGTCGGAATTGCCCTGGAAAATCTGGACATGAGATGTGGTTAGTTAAATTATGTGAATAAAAATGTCATCCTGTTAATGCACGACGATGACCTGACGGCCGTTCAAAGTCGAGGAGTCATCTCCGGAACCCATATAATCGAGATCGAAGTGCATTCCGGCTGACTTCTCGAAGTGCGCGAGAACAACTTCAAGACGCTGATTCGTGAAGCATCCTGTATAGCGTTTGCGCAGCAGCGAACTGTCTTTCACGATGAATTCGATATTGTAGCGGTTGCCTATCATCCTGAGGACTTCCGCCAGCGGGGTGCTGTCAAAGAGTATGCGGCCTTCCTTCCACGAAGTCTCCACCGGTGCATCGCTTTCACTGCACGACATCTTGCCGAGAGCGGAGTCATAAATATATTTCTGTCCGGGACGCACAGTTATGCAACGCATATCCCCTGAGGAATCCTTGAATTTCAGAGCGATGCTTCCCTGATAAAGGGATGTACGGACTTTCCCGTCGGCATTGGAGTATGCGTCAACATTGAAGCGTGTACCGTAAACCTCGATCTGGACGTCAGAAGCGTTTACCACAAACTTCCGACGGGAATCTTTGCTTACCTCAAAATAGGCCTCACCCTCAAGGCTGACGGTGCGGTTACCCTTCTTGAATTTGTCAGGATAGGTCAGTGATGAGTTGGAGTTCATCCATACTTTCGATCCGTCCGGAAGGATGAACTGGCTGGTCACTCCGGTAGATGTAGTTATTGTTATAGGATTGACGTCGTCCCTGAAATGAGTATTCCAGACATAGAATCCGGTTATCAGAAGCAGGGGGACGAAACATGCGGCGGCTGCGGTGCGCAGAAAGTTCAGGCGTTTTGCGCGTCGGGAGGACTTTATCCGACTGCGTACCTGCGCCAGGGCGGCACCGGCATTAAGGCTGTCCTGAGCATGCACGGCAGACACCACCAATTCAAGTCTGGCAGCCTCCCGGGCCAGCCTGCGCCCGGTTTCATCGTTTCCGACAATCTTTGACATTTCACTCTCGACAACCGGATCCAACCTGTTGCGGGCATAATCTGCAAGACGGATGATTTTTTCTTCGGGAATTTCCATTGCTTTACAAAATGTGTAATGATAAGACCAATGAAACGCCATTTTCCCTAATTGCCGTGGGCGTAAAAAAGAGTCCTCAGTGTTTGACGCCCCTTACGGGAGGGGCTTCAAGGGGGTTGTCCGGCCAGGAGTGCCGGGGATAGCGCCGGCGCAGTTCAGAGCGGACCTGGAAATATGTGTCGCTCCAGAATGAAGCGAGGTCGCTTGTAAGTTGTACAGGCTTGAATCCCGGGGAAAGCAGTTCCATCAGAACCGGAAGTCTTCCGCAATCTACCCTTGGAGTATCGGTCAGCCCGAAACACTCCTGAAGGCGCACCCTCAGCACCGGAGCATCTGCTCCGACTCTGTACTGGAGGCGGATGCTGCTGCCAGTAGGCACGGTGATATGCGAGGGAGCCGTCCTGTCAACCATCTGTTGCTGCTGATAATCCAGCATTCCCCACAGCACCGCGCTCATATCCAGTTTCTTCAAATCCGAAGTCCCTGAAGCATCCGGAGCATATAAAGGAAGCCATGAATGTGCCCTTTCCGCAATGTTTCCGGTCGAAAGGTCCGGCAGACCTGATTCAGGATGCCATTTCGAAGCGCAGGCTATTCTTCTCTGCAAGTTCAGGAAATCATCCGACAAATTCAGCATAGCCCCCGGATTTTTCCGGACAGCCTCGCACAGAGCATCCAGAATATCCGCCCGGGAGACGGAAGGCAGAGGTTTTTCCTCAAGGACAAGATTTCCCAGACGCCACTGCCGTCTGGCAAGGACAGCCTCGTCCCTGGGACTCCAGAACACCCTGTCCGACACCGTGGCAAGCGGTTTCAAATCATCAGCCTCCACCTCGGCAGCCATAAAAATGCGTCCTTCGGTTCCAGGCTGTACCGACAAAGTGACAGCCACTATCCACTGGGAAGTTGCCAGAGCATCACTTCTGTCGATGCAGGCTTTCTGGCCGGAAGAAAGCAGGAAGTGTCCACCGCCCTCGGGACACAGTCTGCCGATTCTTTCAGGAAATGCAGCGGCAAGGAGACGGCCGGCAGCATAGGGGTTCCCGCAGGAATCCTTTTGAAACTCCCTGACTCCGGAAAGCCGCCTGAACTGCTCCGAAGCCCGAAGAATCCGATCCCAGAGGGAATAACGCCCGTAGGAATCGCATAAAAAACGCCCGGAAGGATTGCCGGAACATTCCCGAGCCTTGGCGAGAGCGGACAGGCGAATGTCGATGTCCGCACCTCTCTGTGGCACAGGGTCCCTCTCCTCCATTATTGCGGCAAGGTCGGCGGCTGTCGCGGCAGTCTGGGGATTATCACCAGCCATCATCAGCATTCTGGCTATTCTCGGATGACAGGGGAAAGAATTCAACGACCTGCCCGACGAGGTGATATCCCCCTTGTCATCAAGGGCGCCAAGTTGCCTCAGCACAGAGACGGCGCCGGAAAGTTTCCAGGAAGGAGGAGGCGTCAACCAGAACAGATCTTCAGCCTTCCCGCAACCCCAGGCCGCAATATCCAGCACCATTGGCATGATATCGGCATCGATGATTTCGGGAGTCCGGCTTTCCTGCATCATGTGAAGAGAAGCCTCTCTGTACAGCCGGTAGCAGCATCCGGAGGAAGTTCTTCCGGAGCGGCCGGCCCTTTGGAAAGCCATATCGCGGCTGATCGGTACGGTCTCAAGATGACTCTGCCCGCTCCTGTCATCATGGACAAGCCGCCTGCAAAGTCCCGAATCCACCACTGTTTTCACCCCTTCGATGGTAAGTGATGTCTCTGCAATCGATGTGGCCAGAACCACTTTCCGGCGTCCGGGCACAGACGGTCTGACGGCCTTGAGTTGCCGGTCGAAAGAGAGCATGCCGTAGAGCGGAAATATGTCTGTGGATGCGCCCAGTTCACCTTCCAGAAGGCGGGCGCAACTGCAGATGTCGTATTCCCCGGGAAGGAAAGCGAGAATATCCCCCTCCCTGCTGTTATGTGAGCGGAGCACAGCGCGGGCCACATCGGCCGCACAACTGGAAGGGACGGTATCTGAATCCGAATAAATGATATCCACAGGATACATCCTGCCCGTGCTTTCGACAAGAGGGGCATTCAACGCACTGCATATCGCCGATGAATCGATAGTGGCCGACATTATGATTATCTTGAGGTCGGGGCGGATCTGTCTCTGGCTCTCGAGCACCATTGCAAGGGCCTCGTCGCTGACAAGACTTCTTTCGTGGAACTCATCGAAAACCACGGCATCCACCCCGTCAAGAGTGGGATTGTCAATCATCATCCCGGACAAAATGCCCTCAGTAAGGACTTCAATCACACTTGATGCGGACACCTTGCTGTCGAAACGCACCCGGTAGCCGACTTTGTCCCCGACAGAACTTCCAGAAAGATACGCCATACGCTCCGCCACGGCACGCGCGGCGATGCGCCTTGGCTCAAGCATGAGCAGTTTCCCGGACAATCCGAGACCGTCATAGACAGAGAGTGGAAGTGCGGTGGATTTTCCTGCTCCCGGAGGCGCTGTGACAACAACAATGTTCTCCCGGGACAATATATCACAAACTTTGCCGGAGATTTCCATCACCGGCAAAGCATAAATTTCACTTCGAAGTTGGAACTTCGCAGTATTATTCCTGATTTCCCTGGACAAGGTGCATTGTATCCTGTGCAATCACAAGTTCCTCATTAGTAGCAATCACCGCGGCCTTGACGCGGGAAGAAGGCTTGGTGATGAAGAACTCGTCTGCATGCTGCTCATTGGCATCCGGGTCGAAGTCAACACCGAGGAAGGAGAGATTCTCCATGACCTGATGACGGATCTGCTTGTGGTTCTCGCCGATACCTCCGGTGAAGATGATGAGATCGACACCATTCATCTCGGCGGCATAGGCTCCGATATAGCGGATAATGTCGTGGATGAGCTTCTTCAGGGCCAGCTTTGCTCTGGGATTGCCTTCGATGGCAGCGGCGGTGACGTCGCGGCAGTCTGAAGAAATGCCGCTGATGCCGAGCAGACCGCTCTTCTTGTTGAGGAAGGTGCTTGTATCGGCTGGGCTCATATTCTCCCGGGTCTGGATGAATGTCACTGCATCGGGGTCGATATCACCGCAGCGGGTACCCATTGTAAGTCCTTCGAGAGGAGTGAGACCCATTGAAGTGATCACACATTTGCCGTTCTCCACTGCGGAAATGGAACTTCCGTTGCCGAGGTGGCAGGTGATAATCTTGGAATTATTGATATCCACACCGGCGAAAGCGGCGCCGCGGGCGCTCACATAACGGTGAGAGGTGCCGTGGAAACCGTAGCGGCGGATGTGGTATTTCTCATAATATTCATAGGGAAGGGCATAGATGAAGTTGTGGGCAGGCATGGTATGATGAAAAGCGGTGTCGAATACAACTACCTGGGGAACGCTGGGCAGAACCTTCTCCACAGCAAGAATGCCGAGCAGATTGGCGTGGTTGTGAAGCGGGGCCATCACTGCGCACTCGTCAATCTTGGCCTTGACAGCCTCGGTGACAAGCTGGCTGCAGTACATTTCCTCACCTCCGTGCAGGACTCTGTGTCCCACGGCTTCGATGTCCTCGAGACTTGAGAGGACTCCGCATACGGGATCGGTCAGGGCGGCGAGGACAGCCTGGATTCCGACAGTATGGTCAGGAATGGGCATTTCCTTCTTGAAGCCTTCTTTTCCGACAGGCTTGTGAGTCACGACTCCGGTGCCCTGTCCGATTCTTTCTACAAGTCCTTTGCAGAGAACTTCTTCTGTTTCCATGTTGAT
>JAKSKQ010000003.1 GCA_024401675.1 Bacteroidales bacterium
ATCCCGCATCATCGCTTCGGCGGAGAGTCCGGATAGAATTTATTTTATTAAATTCGCCGTTGGAATCTATTCATTCCGTCCCAAAACCTGAAGACCATGATAAAAAAACTTCCTATTCTTTTGATTTTGCTCGCATCTGTATCGTCTGCTCTCAAGGCGGAAGATTATATGATAGAAATCAAGCCGGACAAGAAGATTCTATATCTGCAGAGGATGGGACTGTCTCCGAACACCTCTGTCAAGGATGTTCTGAATATGATGCCTGAACTCATAGAAAGGGGTGGAGATGACAAATATTACTTCGAGAATTATGACATCCAGGTGGATGGAAAGAGTGTCGGTAATGGACGTGATGTAGTGTTGGAGCAAGTGAAAGTCGCTGAAATAGAAAAGGTCGAGATTTCCAATTCCCCCTCTGTTTCCCAACAGAAGAACGGCCAGGGAGGAGTGATAAACCTCGTTCAGGTGAAACTTTCAGAAGGTTTGAGCGGAGATGTGTATATGACGGCAAGTACTGAACCGAGTATAATGCCAAGTGTCAACCTGAACTACAAGACAAAGAAACTCGAACTTTGGAGCAGTTTTCATTTTGAATATTACAGCCCCAGGATAACAAGTGATTTTCAGGAATTTTCTCCCGGTAAAGAAATCACCGGAATTGACACTAACAAGAAAAAGGAGATACTTGAAACGGCAAAAATCAATATCAAGTACCACATTTCTCCAAAAGACATGCTGAAAGCATGGATAATCGAAAACTACAATTTCGGATCAACTGATATCAATGCGTACCGTCATATCAGCTGGGACAAGTCCGCAGAAAAAGGCCCCGGATGGATGTACAACGAAACATCCGAGACAAAATCCGGAGGTCGTGGCTCGGAAATGAGTCTGCTGACAATGGCCGAATACGAACATCTGTTCCGCAAGGATTTCAAATTCGTTGTCTCCGCCGGATATGAAAGGACAGCCACTCGAAGCATGAAACAAGCAGACAAACCGGAAGCAATCTCCACTCCCCAGTCCTTGAATACTGAAATAAAACTTGAGTACCCGATAATCAGCGATGAAGGGAAGTCCCTTATCTTCAAGATCGGTCTCAATTCCAACTATTCCCACTCTGTCAACCGTTTCAGTCGTGGCGGAACCCTGTATGAATCGCCTTTCGCGGAATTCAGATGGGCTGGAAAGAAATTGTTTGTAAATGCCGGTGCAAGATATCAGTACAACGCCCGCAAATATTCAGCGGATAATCTCAAGGAGGCTACAAGCATAAATCACGACTTCACAGCAAATGTGAACGCATTGTGGCAGATTGTAGATCATCACGCACTGCGTTTCATGGTCAGCAGGAACCTCCTCAAGCCAAATGAAAGCAAGCTCTATGGTGAATATGTCCTCAATCCGGATACAGGTGCATGGATTCTCGGTAATCCCAATCTGTTCAATGCAGAACTTCATACTTTTAAAACAAGCTATATCCATGACTGGACTGACGGCACACATTCGATAGTGTTCAATGCGGAAGTCGGATATAACAGGGCGGACGGAGTCATCGAGGAATACAGCGAGTATGACAAGGAACTTGACAGATTCTATACAACATACCGCAATACCGGAATCAACAACATCATCGAGGCGGACGTGTCCCTTTTCTACAGGGTCGGAATATTCTCCATGGCCTTCAGCGGGAATGTGTTCCACAATTCTATCACAAAGGGAGGTTCGCCTGACAGGTACACATACTTCAACCTCTGCTTCACCCCGGTATTCCGGTTCAATTACCAATGGACTCTCAGCGCCCGCGGCATCTACAACAGTCCTGTTCTCAAGAAAAACGAGACTCTCGGCGACTGCCTTTATGCCCAGCTCCGCCTGAACAAGAGCATCCGCAACTGGACCCTCTTCTTCGAACTCAATGACATCTTCGACTTTCAGTCAAACGATTTCACTTTTGAAGAGACTCGCACAGTCAGCACACGCTACGATATGTATGCCCGCAGCGTACTGCTGGGTTTCTCTTATAAATTCTAGAGAGCAGGAACCAGCCCTTTTGCTACGAGTGCCTTGCGGAGGATTTCGCGGGTGGAGGGCTGCATTTCACAAAGTGGAAGGCGGCAGGGGCCTACAGAGAGTCCCATCTGGTTGAGGGCTTCCTTGACGGGGATGGGGTTGGTCTCAATAAAGAGGGCCTTTATGAGGGTATATGCGTCGAGTTGCATCTTTCTTGCGGCGGCAAAATCGCCCCTGAGGCAGGCCGCGGTCATATCTGAGACGCCGCAAGGGTCCACATTTGCCCAGACTGAAATCACTCCCTTTGCGCCGAGGGCCATCATGGCCACCGTCTCGTCGTCATTTCCGGACCAGATATTGAGATTGCCCCCGCAGGCAGCCAGAGTGCCGGCTGTGGAGCCGATGTTGCTGTTCGCATCTTTCAGGCCGTTGATCATCGGGTGGCCGGAAAGAATTTTCAGAGTGTCGATGGACGGGCACATTCCCGTACGGGAAGGCACGCTATAGACGATGATTGGAGTGTGAACCCTGTCGGCCAGATAGGTGTAGTGCTGCACCAGTCCCGCCTGGGTGGTCTTGTTGTAGTACGGAGTCACTACAAGAAGGCCGTCCGCTCCTGCGCCCTCGCACTCCTTGCAAAGTTCGAGGGCATGGGCGGTATTGTTGCTGCCGGCTCCCGCAATCACCTTCGCGCGGCCGCCGACATATTTGATACAGTCCCGTACCAGGTCCATGTGTTCCTTGTCGGAGAGAGTGGCGCTCTCACCCGTGGTGCCGCAGACAGTGATTGCGGCGGTGCCGCCGGCAATCTGCATATCGACCAACTGATGGAATTTTTCATAGTTCACATTCCCGGCCTCGTCGAAAGGAGTGACGATGGCAACAGATGAACCGGTAAATACAGGCTGTTTCATAAATACAACGGAATTATTTAATCTTCTTTATCTGCATGCAGAATCCTCCGCCGCTGGCCAGATGGATGTCCGCAGTGGAAGAAGGAGTAACTGTGAATGTTTCAACACGGTAGTCCTGTGCGTTCTCGTCGGCATTCTCGCCGTCGCGGAAAAGTTTGACTTCCCAAGTGCCTTTCTTGAGGAACTTGAATGACACCTTGATGTCGCGGGGAGTCCAGTCGGTCATGCCTCCCACATACCAGGCGCCTGCCGCCTCGCGGGCAATCACGACAGTCTCTCCAAGTTTTCCTGAAAGGCAGAGTTTGCTGTCGTAAGTCCTCGGAAGCGAAGTGATGAAGTCCACAGTCTCCTGCTCCTTGTAGTAGTTGGAAGGAGTGTCGCAGAGCATTGTAAGGGGAGAGTCGAGAGTCACATAAGTTGCTACCTGACGGGCCCTTGTGCCGGGAGAACCGGGATGGCTCTTGCTCGGAGTATAGCCGGATTTCGTGAAGTTGCGCATGGCGCCGGGAGTATAGTCGCAGATGCCGTACATGTTCCTCAGATAAGGAATAGTGACATCGTAAGGGATAATCTGCTGCTCGTGAGTGTCCTTTGCATTCTCAAGGCCCCACACACCCTCGAAATTGACGAGGTTGGGATAAGTCCTGTCGAGACCCGCGGGAGGGAAGATTCCGTGGAGGTCGATGATCATGTGGTGACGCGCGGCGATTTCGGCGATTTCGTAGATTTTCTCAACACCCTGCTGGTCATTGCAATCCAGGAAGTCACATTTGAAACCGGCTACACCGAGTTTCTCATATCTTGCGCAGACTTCTTCGGCTTCGGGATGGAACTTGTTGGTCATCACCCAGAGAAGCAGTCTCACACCTTTGGAGGCGCCGTAACTTGTGAGATATTCCAGATCCACGGCCGGAATGGGGACCATAAGATTTTGTCCCGGACCGATTTTGCCCCAACCTTCATCAAGAAGGATATATTCGACACCGTTTGCCGCGGCGAAATCGATATAGTATTTATATGTTTCAGTATTCACGCCGGGAGTGAAAGGCACGTCCGTAATCTGCCAGTCGCACCACCAGTCCCATGTTGTGAAACCGGGCTTGATCCAACTTTCGTCGGCGATTCTGGAGGGCTTGGAAAGAGCATACACCAGATTGTCCACCGGAAGTTGGGTGTCATCGGTAGTGATTTTGAGGATACGCCAGGGATAAGTCCGAGCTCCGGAAGTCTTGGCGATATATGATTCCTTCAGGGCATAAGGAGCGAATTCGGCCGCGAGAGCCTGCTCGCCCTTGACGGGACGGATGAACATACCCGGATATGATTCGTGGTCAGCCTCGACTACTGTCACGCGCACGCCGGGAGCAGCCTCCACACTGACCGGGAGGAAGGCAGGAACATCGGAGCCTTCGGACAGCCTGACCGTGTGGTAGTCATTCTCGAAAGATGTCTTGTAGGGCCTGTTCGGATTCCTTACACAAGAGAGAATGCACTCGGCATCGGTGGGGAAATCCAGACGCATGGTCTCGCCGGTAACAACCGTCTCTTCGCCCCTGGAGGTGGAGAAGCGGTAGGCGACACCGTCGTTGCTGACCCTCCATTCGATGGAGAACCCGGTTCCGAGGTCCATTTTGAGTGAATTGTACACATAATCGAATTCAGCCTGGCGATAGACGGAAGTGCTGACATGCTCCTTCACTTTCCCGGCCTTGCTGACGGCACCGCTGCGGCCTGCAATCCAGGCGTTCTCACCGGAGGCGAGTGTCATCTGGGACTGCACCTTGTCCACAAGCACATTTCCCTTGTATGACACAGACCATACTCCTGTGGCTTCATCCACGGTAACTTTAACTTTTCCATCAGGAGATTTCACTGTTCCGGCAAACACCGGTGCCACCGACAGAGTTGCCATCAGTGACACTATAAACAATATTTTCTTCATGTTCTTAATTACTCCCACTCTATTGTTGAAGACGGTTTTGGTGAAATGTCGTAAACCACACGATTCACTCCTTCCACATTTTCGATGATTTTCCTGCACACCTTCTGCAGGAAGTCGAAAGGCAGATCCACTACCTCTGCGGTGACGGCATCCACGGAATTCACAGCGCGCAGGGCGATGACATTGTCGTAAGTGCGCCTGCCGTCCTTGACTCCGGTGCTCCGCACGGGGAGCAGTATCGCCGCGGCCTGCCAGATCTTGTCATACAGACCGGCTTCGCGGAGGGCGTCGATATAGATTGCATCGGCTTCCTGGAGGATATGTACCCGCTCGGGAGTCAGTTCCTCGAGGCAGCGCACTCCGAGACCGGGACCCGGGAAAGGATGACGGCCAAGGAAATGTTTGTCGAGTCCAAGCACCTCGCCGACTTCGCGAACCTCATATTTGTAGAGGTATTTCAATGGCTCCACAAGGCCGAAATGCAGGTCTTCGGGAAGACCGCCCACATTGTGGTGGCTCTTGATTACTCCTTTGTCCGAATGTGACTCGGCGATGTCCGGCCAGATGGTGCCCTGGGCCAGGAAGCGTGCTCCCTTGACCTTGCGGGCTTCGTCGGCAAAGACATCGATGAAAGTCTTGCCGATGGCTTTCCTCTTGAGCTCGGGGTCTGTGATACCCTTGCAAGCCGCAAAGAAACGGTCTGCGGCGCGAACTCCTATTACATTGAGTCCCATGCCGTTGTAATGTGCAAGCACATCTTCGAACTCGTTCTTGCGAAGAAGACCGTGGTCCACGAAAATGCACACAAGATTGTGTCCTATGGCCTTATCCACCAGAAGTGCAGTGACAGTTGAATCCACTCCGCCTGAAAGACCGAGCACTACAGTATCCCCGCCCACCTGGGTGCGGATTTCCTTAACAGCGTCCTCGACGAACTGCTTTGGATTGAGTTTTTCTCCGTTATACATTTTTTCAGTTGATTTTTGAATCACAATATGCGCAGCGAACTGCTCCGCCTTCACTCTTGTGGAACAAGGGTTCCACTTTCTCGTGGTTGCAGATGCACTTGGGATTGCTGCATGAAAGAGATTTGTCGGTAAAATAGTCAGGATGCTCCGGCATTGTGTGCGCGGGGTCGTCCTTCCATTGGAGAAGATTGTAAATCAGGGACATCCTGACAAACTTTCCGTTCTCCGTCTGGCGGAAATACGCCGCCCTGGGGTCCTCGTCAACCTCGGGAAGAATCTCGTTCACCCTGGGAAGCGGATGGAGCACCGCCATCTTCGGCTTTGCGAGGGCCATCTTCTCCGCGGTCAGCACAAAACTGTCCTTGACCCTTTCGAACTCCTCCTCATCGAGGAAACGCTCTTTCTGGACGCGGGTCATATAGAGCACGTCCAGTTCGCCCATAACCTCCTCGATAGTGTGTACTTCGCGCACGTCCAGTCCCTGTTTCACACAGACATCCTGCTTGATGTAGTCCGGCAGGCGCAACTCGTCGGGAGCGATGAGGATGATTCTGATACCGTCGTAGCGGCTCAGGGCCTTGATGAGAGAGTGCACAGTGCGGCCGAATTTCAAGTCGCCGCAGAAGCCGATGGTGATATTGTCTATGTGTCCGAGTTCCCGCTTGATAGTGAGAAGGTCGGTCAGAGTCTGGGTCGGGTGCGCGTGGGAACCGTCACCGGCGTTGATGACAGGCACCTTGGCAAAACGTGATGCCACATACGGAGCACCTTCGAGCGGGTGGCGCATTGCAATCACATCGGCGAAATTGCCTACCACTCTCACTGTATCGGCGACAGTCTCGCCCTTGCTCACGGAAGAATTGCGCGCATCGGAAAATCCGAGCACATTTCCGCCGAGCTCCATCATCGCCGCAGTGAAACTCAGTCTGGTACGGGTGCTGGGCTCGTAGAAGAGCGTGGCGAGTTTATGATAGCGCAAACTGTCCCGGAAACCTTCGCGGTTTGCGATGATCTCCTGGGCAAATGAAATGATGTGGTCGGTCTCCTCTCTGGTGAGGTCCGTAGGGTCTATCAGATGTTTCATTTTTCAAATATACTACAGAGAATCCCTGAATGCAAGAACTTCTTTTTTCTGAGCTGCGGAAATGTAATTTTTTTCCACTGCGACTTCGACGAGAGTATCGAGATTGGAAAGGGAATGATTCTCGACATTTGCTGCTGCAAGCCTCTCCACGCCCTTTTTCAGGCCGTAAGTGAAGATGCTCACGATGCCGAGGACTTCGGCGCCTGCCTCGCGGAGAGCTTCGACCACATCGATGACGCTTCCGCCGGTGGAAATGAGATCTTCGATAACCACTGTTTTCGCTCCTTTTTCAAGCCTTCCCTCGATACGGTTGCCGCGTCCGTGGCTCTTCGCCTCGGAGCGCACATAACCCATCGGAAGGCCAAGAATCGAGGCGGCGATTGCCGCGTGGGCGATTCCGGCGGTACTGGTGCCCATCAGCACCTCGGCCTCCGGGTATAAAGTCTTCACCTTGTCGGCGATGGCCTGCTCCACAACAGTCCGGGCCTTCGGAGCGGTAAGGATCAAACGGTTGTCACAATAAATGGGGCTCTGAATGCCGCTGGCCCATGTGAACGGGTCGTCCGGGCGGAGGAAAACCGCCTGAATATCAAGCAACTGCTCTGCAATTTTCTTTTCCATATATATTGAATTTTATTCTCCTGACTTTGCGCAATACGCGAGTCACTCGCGTATTGCGCAAACTTTTTCAGGCGTTGTTGAGGAATTCTTCGACGCATCTGGTGTAGGCCGCAACCGGGTCGGGCGCTGCGGTGACGGGCCGTCCCACCACTATGAAATCCGAGCCGATTTCGCGGGCGCGGGCGGGAGTCGTGATGCGCATCTGGTCATCGGCGGCAGCATCCGCGAACCGTATTCCGGGAGTCACCGCAAGGAAATCCTTTCCGCAGCGCTCCTTGACTATCGAGGCCTCGAGCGGAGAGCACACTACTCCGTCGAGTCCGGCCTCCTTCGCATTGGAAGCATAATGTGCAATCACATCGGCAATCGGCGCGTCGATGAGAAGGTCTTTCTTCATCCTTTCCTCGCTGGTGGAGGTGAGTTGGGTCACAGCAATCAGCATCGGACGGGTCCCGTCCTCGCGGGTCAGCCCTTCGAGAGCGGCCTTCATCATCTCTATCGTTCCGGCGGCGTGCACATTTGTCATATCCACATCCAGAGCGGAGAGCACCTTCATTGTCTTGCGCACGGTATTGGGAATATCGTGGAGTTTGAGGTCCAGGAAGATGCGGTGGCCGCGGGCCTTTATCTGCCGCACTATTTCAGGACCGGCCGAATAATATAATTCCATGCCGATTTTCACGAACGGCTTGCGCGGACATCCGGCAAACTTGTCCAGAAATTCAAGCACTGCGTCAGCGCTTGAAAAATCACAGGCTATGATGACGTCTTTCATTATATTGTACGAATTATTTCATTTATATTTTCTATTCCGAGTTCCTGCATCAGGGCCGGAAGTTTTTCGACTATTTCCTTGCAGACGTAGGGGTTGCGCAGATTTTCGGCACCCACCTGAACCGCAGTGGCTCCGGCCATCATCATCTCGACCACATCTTCCGCGGAAGACACTCCTCCGCAGCCGATTACCGGAATGGAGCACGCATGGGCGACCTGGTTCACCATCCGTAGCGCTATGGGCAGCACGGCTCTTCCGCTGAACCCGCCGTACTTGTTGGCAACCACCGGACGGCGTCTGCGAATATCAATACGCATCCCCAGAATGGTGTTGATAAGGGTAAGTCCGTCGGCTCCGGCATTCTCGCAGGCGCGGGCAATGGCGGCTATGTCGGTCACATTCGGGCTGAGTTTCACGAAAACAGGCTTCCGGCACACGGCTTTCACCGCGGCTGTAACTTCTGCCGCGGCCGCTTCACTCGTGCCGAAGGCAAGCCCGCCTCCGTGGACATTCGGGCAGGAAATGTTGACTTCTATGATATCGGTCTGGGGAGCGGCATCGGCCGCGGCGCAGCATTTCACATATTCATCTATGCTGAAGCCGCTGATATTGGCTATGATGCAGCCTCCGTAAATTTTCCTCAGCCCAGGCAGTTTCTCCCGGACCAAAACATCTATCCCGAGGTTCTGCAGGCCTACTGAATTTATGAGTCCGGAAGGACATTCCGCAATCCTCGGGCACTCGTTGCCGTAACGGGCCTGGAGTGTGGTGCCTTTCATCGAGATGCCGCCGAGAAGATTCAGGTCATAGACTCCGGCCATTTCGGTGCCGAAGCCGAAGGTCCCGCTGGCGGGAATCACCGGATTCTTGAGAGATACCCCGCAAAGAGAAACTTCAGTTACCATACAATATCCTCCTTTTTGAATACAGGACCGTCGGCGCAGACTCGCCTGGGGCCTTTATTTGTGTGACAGGTGCAGCCGTAGCAGATGCCGCAGCCGCAGCCCATCCTCTCTTCGAGAGACGCCTCTCCGTCGCAAATAGCCTTCTGGCAGACCGCCTTCATCATTGGCAGGGGGCCGCAGGTGTAGAAGAAATCATACCCGCCCTCGGGCATGGCGTCCGTGACAAGACCCTTGCGTCCGCGGCTTCCGTCCTCGGTCATCACCGTGACTTTCGCTCCCAGAGCCTCATATTCCTTTTCCAGAATGACATCCGCAGCGCCTGTAAAACCGAGAATAACCTCAACCTTCTTTCCGGAAGCGACAAGGTCCCTGACAAGGGTGAAAGTCGGGGATGCTCCGAGAGACCCGCACACGACAAGCGCAGACTCCCTGCATGCGGAAGCGTCGTAGCCGTTGCCGAGTCCCACAAGAGCGTCGAGAATCTCTCCGGGCTGTTTCGTGCTGAGCACCTGAGTGCCTTTTCCCACAGTCTTGTAGAATACACAGAAGCCTTCCCCGTCCCACATCGTGGCGGCGAGAGGCCTGCGGAGGAAGAAACCGTCGATGGCTATGTTGACGAACTGCCCGCCGCGCCTGAGGGCGGAAGTATCGCCCGCGAGCGTCAGTTTCCATGTCCTGTCCGCGACAAGGACATTTTCCTTTATAACATATTGTCCGCGTGTCATGCTTTGTATTCGGCGTCTATGGTGGATATTCCGAGAGTTATTTCCTCGAGGACATCGAGAAGCACCCTGACAGTCTCGAGGGAGGTGAACAGAGTCACATTGTTCTCGACTGCGGCGCGGCGGATGCTGTAACCGTCGAGACGGGTGCTGTGCTGATTGATGTCGATAGTGTTGATGACATAGCTCACATGACCCTGGCGCATAGAGTTGACAATATCCTCGCTGCCGTCGGAAATCTTGCCGAGCATTCTGGTGCGGACTCCGTGCTCCTTGAGGTAGCGGGCCGTGCCTTCGGTGGCCTCGATGTTGAAGCCGAGGTTGTAGAAGCGGCGGATGAGCGGCAGCGCCTCGGCCTTGTCGGCGTCGGCTATGGTGGCGAAAATTGTACCGTAGTTCACCACATTGACTCCGGAAGCCTGAAGTGACTTGTAGAGCGCGCGGGTGAGTGAATCGTCATAGCCGATAGCCTCTCCGGTGGACTTCATTTCAGGGGAGAGATATGTGTCGATACCCTTGATTTTGCCGAACGAGAAGGCGGGAGTCTTAACATAGTGGCGGTGACGCTCGGGATAATACACATCGGTTATGCCCTGCTCCTTAAGAGAGTGCCCCAGCATCACGAGAGTTGCGATTTTCGCCATCGGAATACCGGTGGACTTGGACAGGAACGGCACTGTGCGGGAAGAGCGGGGATTGACCTCGATCACATAGACATCCTCATTCTTGTCCACAATGTACTGTATGTTGAACAGTCCGACAATGCCAACGGCCTTTCCGAGGGCTTCGGTGTATTTGATTATCTTGTCCTTGACGGCCTGGCTGAGAGAGAATGACGGATACACGCTGATAGAGTCTCCTGAATGGATGCCGGTGCGCTCCACATGCTCCATTATGCCGGGAATGAACACATCCTTCCCGTCGCAGATGGCATCGACCTCTGTCTCGCGGCCCATTATGTACTTGTCCACAAGGACAGGCGAATTCTCGTTCACCTCCACCGCATTGTGGAGATAGTGGCGGAGAGCCTCCTCGTTGCCCACAATCATCATTGCACGGCCTCCGAGTACGAATGACGGACGGACGAGTACCGGATATCCGATTTCCCCGGCGGCCCTGACACCTTCCTCCACATCGGTGACGGCCTTGGCCTTGGGCTGGGGGATGCCGGTCTTGCGCATGATGGCCTCGAAGAGTTTGCGATCCTCGGCATTGTCGATGGCTTCGATCTGGGTGCCTATGATGGGAACTCCGAACTCGGCAAGCGGACCGGCGAGGTTGATGGTGGTCTGGCCTCCCAGCGTGACAATCACTCCTTCCGGTTTTTCAAGGTCTATGATGTTCATCACATCCTCGACAGTGAGAGGCTCGAAGTAGAGTTTGTCCGAAATAGTGTAGTCGGTGGATACTGTTTCAGGGTTGTTGTTGATGATGATGGCCTCATATCCGGCTTCGCGAATGGCCCAGATGGCGTGTACGGTGGAGTAGTCGAATTCCACTCCCTGACCGATGCGGATGGGGCCCGCACCGAGCACGAGGATTTTCCTGCGGTTCGATACCACGCTTTCGTTCTCCTGTCCCCAGGTGGAGTAGAAGTACGGCACATCCGCCCTGTGGGCACCGGCGCAACTGTCGATGTATTTATAGACAGGCGCGATTCCGAGGGACCTGCGCCACAGTATCATTTCCTTCTCGCTCCGGCCCCACAACTGCCCGATGAATTTGTCGCTGAAGCCCATTTTCTTCGCGGCCTTGTAGGTTTCGACGCCCTCCTGCGGCTTTTTCACAGCCTTCAGGACATTTTCCATGGCGACTATGTTGCAGATCTTCTCGAGGAAGAGCATGTCAATCTTGGTGCAGTCGTAGATGAGGCGGATATCCACACCCATGCGGATGAGTTGCGCAATGGCGAGCAGGTGGTCGTCGGGGAACTTGACAATATATTTGAAAAGTTCCTCCCGGGACATGTTTTCGAACTTTGGCTTGTATATGTGGCAGGCGCCTATTTCCAGAGAGCGTATGGCCTTGAGGATGCCTTCCTCGATATTGCGGCCTATGCTCATCACCTCTCCGGTGGCCTTCATCTGGGTTCCGAGTTCATTGGTGGCTTCGCTGAACTTGTCGAAGGGGAAACGGGCTATCTTGGTGACAACATAGTCGATAGCCGGTTCGCAGCAGGCGGGGGCCCCGGCGACCTGGATTTCGTCTAGGGTGAGACCTACGGCGATTTTGGCGGTCACGCGGGCAATCGGGAAGCCGCTCGCCTTGGAGGCAAGGGCGGAAGAGCGGGATACGCGGGGATTTACTTCTATGATGTAGTAGTTGAAAGACAATGGGTCGAGGGCGAACTGCACATTGCAGCCGCCTTCGATATTCAGGGCGCGGATGAGTTTCAAGGCGCTGGAGCGGAGAATCTCATACTCCTTGTCCGAGAGAGTCTGAACCGGCGCCACCACGATGGAATCTCCGGTGTGGATGCCGACAGGATCGACATTTTCCATCGAACAGATGCAGATGGCGGTGTCGGCTGAATCGCGCATCACCTCGAATTCGATTTCCTTGTAGCCCTTCACGCTCTTCTCGATAAGTACCTGATGCACGGGAGAAAGTGCGAGGGCGCCCCGCATCATTTCCCTAAGGTCCTCCTCGTTGTCAGCGAATCCTCCGCCTGTACCGCCGAGGGTGAAGGCGGGACGCAGTACCACCGGATAACCGATTTTGGCTGCGGTTTGGACAGATTCCTCCACACTGTAGCATATCTCGGACGGAATCACCGGCTCGCCGAGGCTGATGCAAAGCTCCTTGAAGAGTTCTCGGTCCTCGGCCTGCTCGATGCTCTGGAAAGAAGTTCCGAGTATCTCCACATGGCACTCGTCGAGTACGCCTTTCTTCGCAAGTTTGACTGCAAGGTTGAGGCCTGTCTGACCGCCGAGTCCAGGCACTATTGCGTCCGGACGCTCGTAACGGATGATTTTGGCTATGTATTCAAGGTCGAGCGGCTCCATATAGACCTTGTCCGCAATATGCGTGTCGGTCATTATCGTAGCCGGGTTGGAGTTCACGAGAATCACTTCATAGCCCTCTTCCTTGAGGGCGAGGCAGGCCTGGGTGCCTGCATAATCGAATTCAGCGGCCTGACCGATGACTATGGGGCCCGAGCCGATGACCATCACTTTCTTTATGTCTTTTCTTCTTGGCATAGATCAGTCCTCCATTGCTTTGATGAAATTATCGAAGAAATCGCTCTCCTGCGCTCCCGGGCCGCCTTCTGGATAGAACAGAACCGCGCTTACCCTGTCGGCCTTATTCTCCAGACCCACAACGGCGGAATCGGTGACATTGCGGTATGTTACAGTGAGCGGTGTGGTCTTGAGCGAACTTTCATTCACCGAGTAGGTGTAGTGGTGGTTCACTGTTATGATTTTTCCGCTCCCGATGTTGCGCACGGGGGCTCCGCCGTGGATGCCGCAGGCGAGTTTTTCGAGAGTGGCTCCGTAACTGAGTGCTATCAGTTCGAATCCCAGACCGATGCCCACAAGAGGAACCTGTCCCTTGAGGCCGTTGATGATATCGATTGTGCTGCTGAGCAGGTGCGGATTGCCGGGGCCGCTGGAAACCAGCACTCCGTCGGGATGGAAGGCCATTATTTCCTCAACACTTGAAAAGTAGGGCACTACCGTCACATTGCATCCGCGTCCGTTCAGGGCAGTCACTATACTGTGCTTGACTCCGCAGTCCAGTACCACGACATCCCATTTGTGGTGAAGTGTGCGGGAGAACCAGCGCTTGGTGCAACTGACCTTGGCAAAAGGGTCTTCGTCATCGTGGATGTTCCGAATCATTGCCAGAGCGTCTTCCAAAGAGGTTTCTTCGGGGACTATCGCAGCATGGAGAGGGCCGTTGTCCCGGATGATATGAGTCAGCATTCGGGTGTCCAGACCGCTGATTCCGGAGATTTTATGGTCCTCCATATCCTCGGAGAGGGTTTTCGTGTAGCGGAAGTTGGACGGAGTTTCGCAGCACTCGCTCACCACAAGTCCCGCCGCCCCCGCGCTCCTGGATTCATAATCCTCGTCTGTTATTCCATACTGGCCCATCGGCGGATATGTCATCAGGACGATGATACCGCTGTAGGAAGGGTCGGAGAGAATCTCCTGATAGCCCACTACGGAGGTGTTGAACACAATTTCCCCTGCGACAGGGACATGAGCTCCGAAGCCTTCTCCGGGAAACTCCTGCCCGGTCTCAAGCACAAGTTTCATTTTACTTGACATGATATATAGATTTTCCTTTATATACTGTTTCGATGACTCGCCCCCATACCGTCATCCCGTCGAACGGAGTGCTGTGGCCCTTCGAGCGGAAAAGGCTGCTGTCTATGGTCCACTGCGCGCCCAGGTCTATGGTGACTGTGTCGTTCTCCCTGACAGGCAGGCGGAAACGGCGTCTCGGAGCAAGGCTCATCATGTCTATGAGTTTTTCAAGCGGGATGATACCCTGCCTGACAAGTACGGTATAAAGCACAGGGAACGATGTTTCCAGTCCGACAACTCCCATGGTGCTGCCGAGAAAGCCGCGGGATTTTTCCTCTGCGGTGTGCGGCGCGTGGTCGGTGGCTATCATATCGATAGTTCCGTCCAGAATACCTTCGATGAGGGCTTTGCGGTCCTCTGCGGTGCGGATGGGGGGATTCATTCTGAAGCGGCCCTCGTCTTTTATATCATCTTCGGTCAGGGCGAGGTAATGCGGTGCGGTCTCGCAGGTGACATCGACGCCCCTGTCCTTGGCGCGGCGGATTGCATCCACACTGCGTTTTGTGGAAATGTGGCAGACGTGGTATGGGCAGCCGGTCTCGGCCGCGAGATCCAGATCCCTTTCTATCTGCATCCATTCACCTTCGGGGGCGGTGCCGAAGCGCTTGTCCTCGCAGTGCGCGGCAAGCACACAGTCTTCGGCGGCAATGAGTTCCATGGCGCGCCTCATCACAGCGTCGTCCTGAACCCCGCTTCCGTCATCGGAAAATGCGGCCACATGGCCCTTGAGAGCCTTTACATCGACAGGGACCAGACCCTGCCGCCCCAGAGTTATCGAGGCGTAGGGAATAACATCGAGATACGCATCCCTGCGGATGATTTCCAGTTCTTTTTCAAGATTCTCCGCACTGTCCGGGACAGGATCCAGATTGGGCATCGGACAGACACAGGTGTAACCGCCGGCCGCTGCGGCGTCGCAACCTGTCAGGATGGTTTCCTTATCCGGTCGGCCGGGCTCCCTGAAATGGACATGCACATCACAAAAAGCGGGACAGACAACGATGTCCGTCCCGCCGTGTATGTCTTTTTTCCCGTATGAAATTTCTTGTTTCATCGGACTGCAAAGATAGAAAGATTTTTCGGATTTGATTCTATCTGATATGCAGAACTTGAAACAGTTTTCAGAGATAAATCACCTCCCGGCAGCGTATATCATCGGATGCGGCACCGACAAGTATTTCGAATTCACCCTTTTCGGCCACCCAACTGTGGGAGGCGGAGTCGAAGAACGAGAGGTCGCGCGGAGTGATGGTCATCTTGACTACTTTCTTCTCACCCGGCTCGAGATATACCTTTCCGAAACCCTTGAGTTCCTTGACGGGACGCACCACTGAAGATTCGCGGTCTGAAACATAGAGTTGCACGACTTCGGCTCCAGCTGTCTTTCCAGTGTTTGTGACAGGCACGCTGACAGTTATGGATTTATGCATTTTCTTTGAGGAGAGGGAAATCTTTCCGTACTCGAAAGAGGTGTAACTGAGCCCGTGGCCGAAAGCGAAAAGAGGTTTGATTTCGTTGGCCTCGTACCATCTGTATCCCACGAAAACACCCTCTGAATACACTTCTTCCCAGATACCTTTGGGATTCTCGGGTGCTATGCCGGGATATTGGGCCTCGGTTTTGATGGGGCAGTCTTCGTATCTGACAGGGAAGGTGAAGGGGAGCTTTCCGGATGGATTGACACTTCCTGTGAGCACATCCGCCATCGCGTTGCCGGTCTCGCTTCCGAGATACCAGGCCTGAAGTACGGCGGGCACCTTGCCTATCCATGGCATTGCTACCGGAGATCCGCTCACATTGATGAATATCAAGTCTTTGCGCAATGTGGCAAGGGTGTCGATGATCTCATCTTGCCCGTAAGGAAGACCGTATTGGAGCCTGTCTGCTCCTTCGCAGTCCATTTTTACCGCCTTGTTGAGACCACCGATGAAAATCACATGGTCCGCGTCTTTCACAGCTTCGATAGCATCAGAAAGCAACTGCTCGGGAGTGCGGGGGTCGGTGATGTCGTAGTGACTGTAATTGTATCCCTCTATTGTGGGCTCTCCCTGATAAGCCCTTTCATAAACCACTTCAGCATTTGGGAAAGCGGCCTTGATACCGTCAAGAAAACTGATTTCATAGCGGGCCTTGAGAGAGGAAGATGAACCCCCGACAGCCATAGGCTTGATGGCGTTCTCACCGAGCACCACGATTTTCCCTGTACTTTCACTGCAAATAGGAAGGACGCCGCCTTCATTTTTCAGGAGCACGATACCGCCGTCTGCGATTTTTCTCGCATCTGCGGAGTGCTCGGGACTGTTCATGGAACCGAAATAATATTTCCCGTCCATGGATGTGCGGAGCATCAGGCGTAGAACTCTGCGGCATTTTTCATTGAGTTCATCCTCTCCCACTTCTCCGCTCTTGATCTTGTTGTAGTAGGGCAGGGCAAGGTAGTATTTGTCGTAGTTGTTCTTTGTATTGATATCAACTCCGTTGGTGCCGGTGCCGAATTCGAGATCGACTCCGTTGTGGATAGCCTCGTCGGTGTTGTGGACTCCGCCCCAGTCACTGATGAGAGCTCCGTCGAAGCCCCATTCTCCTTTGAGTATCTTATTGATGGTTATTTCATTGTGACAACAGTGCTGCTCGTTGTAGAGATTGTAGGAGCCCATTATCGACCAGGCGCCACCCTCCTTCACCGCCTTTTCGAAGGCCGGGAGATAAATCTCGTAGAGAGTCCTGTCATCCACATTCACATTCACATTGTGACGCTTGAACTCCTGGTTGTTGAGGCAGTAGTGCTTCACGCACGCAGCCACTCCGTTGCTCTGTACCCCTCTTACATAGGGAGCCGCGATTTCTCCTGACAGATACGGGTCCTCCCCCATGTATTCGAAATTTCTTCCGCAAAGCGGCGTACGCATAATGTTGACACCGGGGCCGAGCAGGACTGCTTTCTTGCGATATCTCGCTTCGGCTCCGACAGAAGAGCCGTACAGCTCGGCAAGATCCCTGTCCCAGGTTGCGGCGAGGCAAGTCAGGGATGGATACACAGTGCAGGAGTCATTTGACTGTAGTGCAGAAGACCAGGCGTCCCACAGCGTCTCCGGCCTTACTCCGTGGGGGCCGTCATCCGTCCATAAATCAGGAATACCGAGTCTGGGAACACCTCTCGAAGAGAATTTGGACTGTGCGTGGATGATACCTATCTTCTCTTCCAGAGTCATTTGTGAGAGTAGTTCATCAACCCTCTTTTCGATTTTGTCCTGTTTGCTGCAGCATGAACTTGCAATAGGAAGAATGAGCGAGGCCACAAGGGCGGTAATGGAATGCATATTCATTATTTGTCTGATTGTTTGAATTCTTCAACTTCAAGGTCGGCAAGGCATTTTCGGGCGACATCCGGAATATTCGTCGTCAGCTGGTCAACTCCGAGGGCTATGATTCTCTTGATTTCGAGATCCCAGTCCGGACACCAGGTGTTGACACTCATTCCGTTGGCGCGGGCGAAATCGATTCGCCACGGCTCCGCAAGATAGTAAGAATAATGCGTGTCCAGTCCGTTGCACCCCATTTTCAGTGCAAAAGAGGGCTCGTGCTTATCCAGGAACTGTACTGTGAAACCCTTGGCCACACGGACCAGATGTGTGCAGCAAGTCCGGCTGAATGAGATGAAAATCACCCTTTGGGGGTCGTATAGGCCGCGCTTCTTCAATTCGTTGATTGTGTAGTTGATGCAGTATATTTCCTGTGCAGAGCCGGAAAGCCATTTGAATTCTATTACAAGGGTGAGTTTCGGATATTTCAGGGCCTCGTCGAGATATTCTTCGATGGTAGGGATTTTTTCTCCGTTCTCTATGCGGTGGTCTTTGAATTCGGAGTAAGGGTACATACTGATTTTCTTATCCCCGATGCAGTTGTCGTGGAATACCAGGACCACATTGTCAGAGGTCATGTTCATATCGAACTCCGTGCCCCATATTCCGAGTTTCCCCGCGGCGTTGATGGAGGCGATGGAATTCGTGCCTTTACCGGCTTCCGGTGACAGCCACCATCCCCTGTGGGCGATGAGGGCCACTTTATGGTCTTCAGGAACCTTCCTTATAGGTCGGGAGGAAATCCATGAAGAAAGAGTATCGCGGCATGCGGCGAAGCCCGGACCGATTTCATAAAGAAAACGTCCGAACTCGGCTGTGAAGTCTTCGTTGCGGGCTTTTATCTGTGCTATGACAGAGGCGGAATCGGCAGTTGTGAAAAGTTCTCTCACTCCGGGACCGGGAACACCCTGGCGGATGAATCCGGAAAGTTCAAGACGCTCGGATTTCAGGCGGGAAAAGGATTTCTGTGCCTTCCGGGAGAACCTGACGGAATCGGCGCCGCCGGGAATCTGTATGAACAGCTGCAACTTCTGTCCGTCTCCGATTTCGGAGAATGCGCTCTGCGCAGAAGCCTCCAGTCTTGATACAATGGCCTTGCGGGAGAAATATTTCCCGGGATTGGTCTCTCCGCAGAGAAGGAATCCGTCGAAAAGCCATTGGGACTTTCCTTCGGAATCCTTGAAAGAGACAAGGTTATCGACGGATTCTGTGCCGTTTCCGATGATTGCCATATCAAATGGTGTACGTCTTCCCAGAACAATCTGGGAAGACAACATCAAAACTGCAAGTGAAATAAGCAGAGTTTTATTCATTATCTTCATACTGATAGCTCCATACTTCAAGTTCGGTGATACTGCACCAGTGCTTGCGCGCAGATGCGTTCGGATAGACAGTGGGATGCAGTTCATAGCAGTTCTTCAGCATCACGAACGCATAGAAACGGGCCTTCGGTACCTGTACGCCTTCTATGGTCTTGTGAATCTGCTGCACTGCCATCGGGTCCTGTCCGGTACCGATAAGGGACGCATCCTGCTTCACAGCCTGTTCCAGAACCCAGACGGGCGAATCATCGGCGTTGACTATCAGCGTCCAGTCGTTGTCATAAGTCTGGAATGAGGTCGGAGCGACTGTATTGGATGCTGTATATGCATAAATCGCATACATCAGCGGGTCCTGATATTCATAGTTCGAGTAAGGATGCAGTGCGACCTGGGAAACTTTCGCGGGCTCGGAAACATCGAAGAGAAGGAAGTCTCCATGCCCGGAAGCTATTTCTTGATCGGACATTCTCCAGAACATCTGCTGATGCTTGATGTCGGCATTGCCGCCATATTTGAGAGCGGCCTGTCCGTCAAACATGTACTTGACGTCGGATCCGTCAACTCCGAGATCCGGATTGTCCGGATACATGCTCTTGGGTCCGACGACAATGGCATCGCCGTCCACTCTGAAGACATTGATGTTGCTGAAAGGAATGAGGACCGGCTTGTTGAGGAAGACGGCCGTCATTGTGTAGGTGAGGGTGTTGACCGAGTCGAAGACACGGAATTCGTAGGGAGATGTAAGGTCCACAACAGCCGTTGTGAAGGCTTTTTCCCCGGGTGTCGCGCGTGGATTGTATTCCAGGGTGACATTCATCGCCGAAAGGTCGAAGGACTTGGATGTGACGAAGAAGGATATGGTATGGGCCTCATTGTCTATTTCGGCTTTTTCGACAGTCTCGTCACTGGTGGCAATTGCGGAGATGATGGGATTCTTGCACGGAATCACAGCGGCGGAAATCGTGTATTCGACATCCTGAACAATGTCGTTGACCTTCATTACATGTGATTTGTGGTCGAGGTCCATGACTGTCGGCCCGTCCGGTGCGCCGTCCAGAAGTTTTGTTCTTGAACAATAGTTGATTTCCACATTGAGACGGGAGAGGTCGATGCCGTTGGCGTCAAAGTTGAAATCAATGGTGTATCGTGTGTGATCTTCATTGAGGGCTGTGATTTCCCCATTGACGGAGAATCCGTTGGGTGCGGTTGCCTTGGCGCCCACCACCGGTTCCTTTATCTGGTATTGAGGAATCAGCGAAGGGTCGGGGAACTGATAGTCCACTTCACAGGAGACAGCCGAGAAGCCCACGGTCGCAGCAATGGCGATATATTCGAGAATCTTTTTCATAATCATTCTATTTTAGTCCCAGAAAGGATTCTGGACAAGAGCCGGGCTCTTTTCGATTTCAGTCTGGGGTATAGGGAATAGGTAGTAGGCATCCTTGAACACCCTTTTTTCAAACCAGGAGCGGGTATAGAAAGCTTCTGATGTGAAACTGTTGGTCTGAGGGTTGCCTGCAGAAAAGCCATCGTGTGAAAAAGCTGTAAGCCCCCACATTCTGCCGCCGTCGCCCCATTTCCTTGTATCTGGTGTAGCTCCGGTGTCCGGAGTGCCCGCGAGCAGTCTTCTGTGGGAAGTGTAGTAGCGGTCACCTTCGAAATTCAGCTCAATCTGGCGCTCGCGGAGGATGTATTCTCTCTGGAGGTCCTTGTTAGCCCTGATTTCCGGATGACAGGTGAAAATACTGGGAATACCGGCTCTTTTGTGAATCAGGTCCCAGTATTTCTCGATATCGGGATCGGTGGGATTGACTTCGTTGAGAGCCTCGATATAGTCCAGGACTATGCCGGCATACCTCATGTAAATTGAAATGTATTTACCCGGGAGGCGGATCTGGCCGCCTTGGATTGTAGCCGGGATGATATGTTTCTGGGGGTAGAATCCGGTCAGCGAGTAGTTGGAGTTGTTGGCGGTGGAATGTGAGACTCCGCCGTAGTAGCATTCGAGTCTGCCGTATCCATCCTTGTTCTTCTGGGAACTCCAGCCGTTGCGTTCTGCCTCATCTTCTCCTATGCATAAAGGAATCCGGTGCTGGTAATTCACCGAAGCATAGAAGCGGGCTTCTCTGCCGGCGAACATATTCCGGTCTCCCTTGGTGTGGCCCCAGGCATCCAGATTGCGGATATCGCGGATAAGTTTGATTCGTCCGTCTTCAGTCTCCTGACGGGCCTCGGAAACAGTGATATGTGGTCCGTCCGACTCGGCAAAACCGCTCTCTACATATCCGGAAGCGGGATCTTCGATTCCATAACCATTCTCCATATAGAAGGCGTCCACCAGACGGAGAGTGACACCGACGTTGCCGATACCGCCATAGGCGTTGGCATTTACCGGGGTGCACTGCATCTGCCAGACATATCTGGCTTCGCTGTTGCCGCCTGAATCCACACGGCCGTTATCCACGGTGCCGAAGATGACTTCGCAGTTCCAACCGTTGTTGAAGATATCGTAATACGCTTTATAGGGGTTGTAGTCGGGAGCATCCATTTCAACTCCTGCCGTGTATAACCCGTATGCAACAGGATGTGCCTCGGCAAAATCGATTGCCGCTTTTGCCGCATCTGAGGCTTTCTTCCATTTGCCGGAGTCATAGGTCTTGGAGCAAAGTTCTTTTCCGTCCCTGTTCTTGAAATCGGCATACATAGTGTTGCCGTTCCACTGCTCGGATGCAGCCAGAAGAAGAACTTCCGCTTTGGTCGCGAGACAGGTCATCTGGTTTGCACGGCCGCCGTCTGAGCCGATAGATGCCACATAGTCAGAAGGAAGAAGTTCATAGGCCTCGTCCAGAAGATTGCAGATATATGTCACACACTCGTCGAATGAGGAACGTGGAATCCCGCCGAAATCAGTGGAAGCCGGAAGCGGTTCGTAGAAAAGGACGGCCGGACCATATTTTCTGATGATGAGGAAATAGTAGTATGCGCGAAGGAATTTGGACTCGCCTTTGTAGCGTTTCATAAGGGCGGGCGAGAGAGCAGTGCATCTGTCAACATTCGCTTCGAAAGTGAGTGTGGAGCGTATTCCCCTATACCATTTGTCCCAAGTCTGCTGGAACCCGGAGGTTGCGCTCCAGTTGCCCTGGTTGATAGGGTAGGTCGCGTATGCGGTGTTCATTACATCACATTCGTCCGAAAGGCCGAAACGTTCCTCGTGGATAACCTGGTCCTGCGGAAGATTGGCGTAGCAGTTGTTGAGGTAACTGAGTACGTCCGTGGGAGTGGACCAGACCGTGAAGTCGGTGCGCATGTCATCCGGCTGCTTGTCAAGGAAATTGCAGGCGGGCAGCATCAATGTCAGGATAGCCAGTGAAAATATATGTTTTTTCATATTCTTCAATAGATTAGAAAGAGAGTCTTACACCGAAATTGAATTTACGGGTGATAGGGTATGTACTTCCATCAGAGGAACCGGTCTCGGGATCCCACAGTTTCCAGGGGGCGAACAGTGCGAGATTGGTTCCCACAAAATAGATTCTGGCATTGCTGCAATGGATTTTTTCAAGCCATTGAGCCTTGAATGTGTAGCCGAATTCCAAGTCGGAAAGCCTCAGGAGACTTCCATCGTAGATTGTCTTTGTGGAGCGTACCGTATTGTTGGTGTTCCTCGAACTTGAAAGTCTGGGGTAGAAGGCATCAGGATTGAGGAGATATTCGGCTCCCCACTCATCGACACCGACCTGCGCCCTGTCAAGGGCTTTAGTGAAGAGATTATACTGGCCTACACCCTGATAGAACGGGAAGAATGTTCCGGAAAGAGGATATGACACATGGGCCTGGCCGCGGAAGAATGCTCCCAGGTCAAATCCTCTCCAAGTGAGCTGGATTCCGAAACCGTAGTTGATTTCAGGAATGCGGGAATATCCTATGGCGCTCTGGTCGTGGTCGTTGATGACACCGTCGCCGTTGTAGTCGAGATAGCGGATGTCTCCGACTCTGATCTGACCTCCAAGTGCCGACTGGTCAGGAGCGTTGTCAATCTCCTCCTGAGTTTCGAAAAGGCCGATGGCCGTGTATCCGAAAAGCTGACCCCACTGGTGGCCTGTCTGCATCCTCCAGGGGTCGGTAGGAGCTTCGTCCATATAGAGAATCTTGTTCTTGGCGAGAGAGAAGTTTCCGTAAATCCTGTACCCTACTTCTCCTGCAATCTTGTCATTCCATTCCGCTGTCACTTCGAATCCCTGGTTGAGCATCCTTCCGCTGTTCGCCATGGGATTCTTCAGAATACCGGCGACCGCGGGAATAGTGTTGCGGCGGATGAGGATGTCGTAGCGGTAGTCATTGAAATAATCAACATCGAGGGAGAACTTGGACTTGAACATCTTGAGCTCAAGACCGACATCCTTCTTGAAACCTTTCTCCCAGGTAAGGTCGCTGACCCCGAGCTCATCCTCTCCGATACCTGTGTTATAGACGCCGTCACCGAAACGGTGGCCGCCATTACCTGAACCCCAAGTGCTCAGGTATGCGAAACGGCTGGTGTTGTCGGAGCCGACCAGACCGGCGGACACGCGCAGTTTGAGATGATTGATAGCCTGCACTTTCCACCAAGGCTCGGAAGAAATGAGATAACCTGCGGCCACTGCGGGGAAGAAGCCCATCCTGTGGCCGGGAGCAAAGTTCTCGGATCCGTTGTAACCGGCATTGAATTCCACGAAATAGCGGTCTGCATAGGAATATGTTGCTCTTGCCGCAAGGCCCTGTTTCCTGTAGGGAAGGGCCTGGGTGGAGGAAGACGCTATCGGATTCACACGGCTGCTCTGGTAGTAGATGAGCATGGCTCCGACTCTGTGCTTGTCCGCGAAGACGCGGTTATAGTTAATCTGGCCCTTGAGTTCGTTGGAGGTACTGGCGGAATATTTTGTTCCGTATGTCAGGTCCAGCTGGCCCTCGCGGACAGTGTTGAGAATATATCCGCCTTCATCTTTAGTGCCGTTGATGGCATAGGTCGAAGACATCCTGTGACGGCTCTGGAGTGTGGTGTTCGAGGCATCGTAGGAGAAGGACAACTGGGCTTCGAGTCCTTCGGTTATCATGGACAGATTCTGCTTGAGGACGAGCTGGCTCATGACATTGGTCGTCATGGTCTTGTTGTATCCTGAACCCATAAGTCGTTCCGCCGGATTGACCTTGGCTCCGGAAATTGCGGAACCCCAGCCCCACTGCATATTCCCGTCCTTGTCATATCCCATAGGAACTACAACAGGAGAAGATACCGGGTCATGTTCGTAGCATTCGCTGAACAGGAGACTTGCCACAGAATAATAGTCCCGCAGGCTGTTGTCGGGCGCCGGCTGATGGGAATCGGTCATGTTCGCTCCGATTTCCAGAGACAGCGTGGTGGTCTTTGTGACGGTTATATCCACATTGCTGCGGAAGTTGTACCGCTGGACATGAATATTGGAACTGTAATCTGTATTGGGATTGTTCTTGAAGTTTCCGTTGTCCCTGAGGTAGGCGACGGACATATAGTACCTGGCTCTTTCACCACCGCCACGGACACTCACCGCACATTGGACATTGGATGAATTTTCAGTGAATATTTCATTGAACCAGTTGACATTCGGATACATGTACGGATCTGTCCCGGACGCGCAGAGATTGATCCGATCCTGGGAGAACATGTCGTATCCGGCGGCCTCGTTGCTGAGTCTCATGTAGTTGGGGCCGTCGAGAAGGTCCGGCATATTGGTAAGGTTGGACACACCGCTTTCAATCTTGAATTCCACGACAGGCTTCTGGGCCACTCCTCGCCTGGTTGTCACCAGTACGACACCGTTGGCAGCCCGTACGCCATATACAGCGGTCGCAGATGCGTCCTTCAGGACGGAAATGCTCTCGATTTCTTCGATGGCAAGATTGGACATGCTGCGCTCGACACCGTCCACGAGAATCATAGGGCTGCTGGAATTCAGGGATGATATACCTCTTATCCAGAAATCGGAGTTGTCCAGACCGGGTTCGCCGCTTCTCTGCACGACAACTGCACCGGCCACCTTACCGGCCAGCGCGTTCGTAAGGTTCCTGACAGGGACCTTCAACTCGTCTTTGTTTATTGCGTTGACTGCACCGATGACGCTGACCTTGCGCTGGGTACCCATGCCGACTACGACCGACTGGTCCAGTTCCATGGTCTCCATATCAAGGAACACATCGGCGCTCAAGCGCTTGGGCACCTTCACTTTCTGGGTGGTGAATCCTATGCAGGAAAATTCGACTTCGACACCGATTTCGGGAACATCCACCGAAAAGAATCCGTCCAGATTGCTGATGGCGGAATAATTCGTTCCAAGTACGATGACGGCCACTCCCGGGATGGGGACGCCGTCTCTGTCAAGCACTTTTCCCTGAAATTGCAGCGCTTTCTGTTGTGCCTGGGCATTCCAAATGGCGGAAGGAAGCACCATCAGAAAGAGTATTGCGGCTAATATCTTGATATATTTCATTTCAGTACAGGATTTTGTTTGAGGACTTCAAGCGGAATCTCAGTGTAATAGATGTCCGGGTGACGGCTGACTGTATTGCCGACCGGGTTAGCGTAGTAGGCGATTCTCAGAGCCCCGTCGTGAATAATCATTCCGGCATAAGCGTTGTCTGTCGATGCCTGTCCGCGTTCGCATGGAAGAGCATAGACTTCATTCAGAACTCCGGAAGACGGAAGTTCATAAGAGAAAAGGCTGACACCATCCCATGACTTGTTGACAAACTTCCTGGTGCACAGATAGAGTTTGCCGTCATATTCGATACCGGTGGGAGAGTGTACTCCGTAATTCATTTCAGTTATGACCCAGTCCTTGAAAGGGTAATCCGCCACCGCCATCGAACCGTTGGGATAGCCTGAGTTCTCCTGCTTGCGCATCAGGACATAGGCTTTTCCGTCGATAATGTTGATGCTTGATTCATTTCCGAGATACGGTATTTCAGAGACAAGGTCCCAGTTGAAGCCGTCCTGTGAAGACAGTAGCGCGACATTGTTGCCGTTTTCGAAATATGCCACTCCGTAGATTATGCCGTTGCTGACGGTGAGGTTCCATACCCACCATCTGCTGTATGCTCCGGCGGACAGACCGGAGCGCTTGGTCTCGACAAGTTTTCCTTCCTGGATTCCCGGATCAAGGATTGAAACATTGGTCTTGGAGGGAGAAGGGAAGGATTCGTTGTATTTGTGGAGTCCGAAATAGCACATGAGAGAACTGTCCTTCGGAGAAACACAGAAGTGGGGGTCCCTGAGGTCATACTCTTCATCCGTCAGGACACAGGCGTCGGTCCATTCCCTGCAGTCTGTGGACTGGAGGATGTGGATATTGCCGCCGGGCTCGCTTGCTGAGGAAGGAACATGGTTGATGCCTTCCCTGAAAGCGCAGTAGTAGCGTCCCTTGTACCAGATGAGGTCTGCGAAAGAGGCATAAGTGTCGCTCTCGTAGATTTTCCGGTTATAGACTTCCGGATAGACTATGTCTGTCTTGAAAACGTTGCCGATGCCGGTGTTGAATCCGCCAAGTGTCTTGGAAAAGGTTTTTCCTGAAGTCTCAACCGTGATTTCAAGTGTGCCTATCTTGATATTTGCCGGAAGTACTGCGTAAAATGTGAAATCCTTGCCCATTTTCACCCCGGAAAACTTGTATTTCACCTGTTGAGTGCCTCTGGCAATCTTTATGAAGGGAACTCCTCCAGTCTCAGAAAACCGGCCGGAACCGCTCAGCAGGGCATCGCTGGTCAGGGTTACGGACAGCAGCGGCGAGGTAGTGTATCTCGACTTTATGGTAATCTCCATGACGCTGCATGCCATTGACAGATGAATCGGGCCGGGCGCTGCCACGTCTGAGTTTTTCATCATGAAACTCATCGGGATGTCGCGCGTGTTTGCGGTGCACTCATGGACCTCCGGAAGGATGCCGCCGCCACGGTCGAAGATGATGGCGTCGGAAGGATAGCACGCATAATACTTCTCGGCCCTTTCGGCAACCGTAGAGGATCCCAGAAGCGGGGAGAACGACACCGAGTCCCCATTTTCTCCAGCCTCATACATTGCCTGGAAATTACCGGCTTTCTCATTGAATGAGAACACTTTTATCAAGTCCCCCTTCTTCCATTGGAAGCCGTCCGGACTTGATACATACATACCCTTTAGAGGATAATTCGCACTCCAGTCGATAACCTCCGGTCTCGAGCAGGCAATCTGCAGGAGAAGAAGTGGCAGGATTGACAACATTTTCTTGCTTTTCATAGATTATTTCTTGAGATACAGGCCGATATTGGTCGCGACCTTGCGGTTTTCGCTGCCTCCGGAATAACTTGTTTCAAGTGAATTCACGCGGGTTCCTCCCACCAGCATGGCGGTGGAGCCGCCTCCATCGAGATTCATTGCATCGATGCAGCCGAGTCCCTTCATGATTCTGGCCACCTGGTCGAGTCCTGCTCCGTTGCTGGAGTTGATCCGGCCGTCACAAATGAAGAGTATGACCTTGCCGTCGGCGGTATATCCTATCGCGGTGCGGTCGGCATCGGACTCGGTTCCGTCGAAAATATCGGAGGCTATGATTTCAAAGTTGTTGAGATAGTATCCGTTTTCCATCTTCGTGAATTCAGGAAGAATCTTGCCGTCCTTGATGAGCATCGGGCCTGCGCTGATACCGTTGTAGGGCTTCCATGTGTAGGCTTTCATCCAGGAATAGTCATTCGGGGTCGTGTATGGCTTCTGGCCGGTGACCTGCGGGGACGGGCTCTTGAATGAATATGTGCCATAGGTCCAGCAGGCGTCAGGAGTTCCGTCGCTTGCAAAGCCTATGAGCGCCCTTGTGGCGTGGTACCTCTGTTTGTCAGGACCTGTGAAATCATAGAGGATTGTGGATGCGTTGCCTTTCTGATAGCAGCGTCCTACTGCGTTGTTGCCGTCGAAGTATCCTCCGTTGACAAGTACCAGCGGCTTGCCGGTGTCCGGATCCTCGGAATACTGGGTCTCGAGAGTCTTGAGGGTTCCCTGTTGGAGATTTATTCGGCACTCGACGGCGGACAGGTCTGCAATTGCATACCAGGCGTGGAAAGGATAACCGTTCAGAGGTTCTTCTGTCTTGAACACCTTGACGCTTGAGGGGAAGCCGTTTGCATTGGGCTCCTCCGTCCAGTTGAATGTAATCGGGGCGGGCTGGGGCGCAAGCGCGGCAGTGAAATCATCGGAGTAATATGTCTTGTCATCGACTTTGACATATCCGCGGAAGTGATATGTGACTTCAGCTTCCAGCCATGGAGCCGGAACCACCTGCCACAGAGGGTCTTCCGAAGCCGGATTGGTGCATGGCAGGTAATTGTCCGATGTGGTGGGGTTTTCCTTCTCACCCCAGCAGATTCCGGCTGCCGACGGAGTCTTGCCTTCAGGAATATATGCGAAACCGTAATTGAAGCCAATGGAAGCATAGGTCTTCACGATATCGCGTTTCAGGATGAACTGCGGGAGGATTATGCTTTGAACAAGCTCGAAACTTTTGGTCACAAGAGCGTCACCGTCAGTCACGAAGAGCATCATCGTACCTCCCGAAGTCGTATTGTCAATCTCTATGTGGATTTTTCCTCCCGCATCGGTTGCGTCGGTGATTTTCCCGGTATAGCCGTTCGAACTGTGGCAATACACCTTGAGTCCGCTGCCTCCCGTCAATGTGTAGGGAACATCGAGGATATCTCCGTCCTTGACAGTGCGCGGGCTCTCGTCCATCGAGACGGTGAATTTGCCGACAAGTGGAATTTCGATGACAGCGCCATCAACAAGCGTGATTACAACTGAATTGTCAGTCTTCTTGAAAGAAGAGAAAATGGAGACATCGGTGCTGGGCGAGATGTACCCGGAAGCCGTCCATGTCAATCCGTCGTCAATAGAGTAATACAGGACACCATTTTCGGTTTTCAGTGTGGGGGCCGGCCCGGAAACAGGCACTTTCTCCCCCATCTCATCAAGCAGCCAGTCTCCGTCGGCGGTCCAGTAATAGACTCCTTCAAACTGTTTCACTGACATTACCGGAACATGTCCGGTAGGGCCTTGAGGACCGCGGTCGCCCCTTTCACCCTTTTCTCCTTTGTCGCCGGGTATTCCTTTCACCCCGTTGCCTATGATTTCTGATGTGCCGTCCGTGAAGGAAATCCTGTATCCTTCGGTCACCTCCTCAACCTTGGAGATGAACACCCTTCCTTCAAGTTGCCGGACGAGCCTTGTCACGGTGGCGAGTTCGTCTCCCATTCTGGCCAGCGCGGAGATTCGCGCATCCAGGGCATCGAGCCTTGATGTCAGCGCAGAATCATCATAACAGGCACTTACGGAAAAACCCACGAGTGCTGCCGCCAATATGATATGAAATAACTTTTTCATCTTTCTAACGGACTGTTGAGAGCTACGTAGGACTGGTTGATTTCAGAAGCGTTCAGAGTCTTGGCATAAACGCGGCAAACTGCAATCTTACCGTTCCATGCAAGGCTCGGAGTCTGGCCGGACACATTCATATATGCGCCAAGGCACCAGGGGTTGCATACCGCAGAACCGTCGAAGGCGCTGAATTTCGCCTCAGTATTGCTGCCCACTATAATGACATCCTCGATATTCCTGGTCTCTATGCGTTCAGCCTCGAGCTTTCCGTTCACGTAAATCATCTCTTTGGAAGACTGCTTGTCATATACAAGGACAAAATGGAAATACTTGTCGGTTTCAGCCACAACCGAGGTTTTGAGACGCTGTCCGTTGAGCAATGCTGAAAATACCGGTTTCTTCTCGGCATTGCCTGTCACTCCCATCTGGAGACATTTCACGCCGTCCTTGTCAGGGCTGCCCTTGTAGGTGAAAGCATTGGCCTCTCCGCCTTCGCTTCCAGCCCACATATCACTCATCGAAAGGAAAAGCTCTACGGTGAATCCGTCATACATCGCCTTGACCGTGTTCCCATTGGAGTTTCTCCAAAGATACCCACCGTATGAGCAAGGGCAGGCCTTGTTGTGGAATTTGGCAACCTTGTGGCCCAGAGTGCTGTCATATTCGATAGTGACAGGCGATGAATACTGGTTATAGTTCATAAAATACGCCCAGAAATAGGTGGTGAGGTCGGATGCGCTGCCGACGTTTACGACATCCTTGTTCTTTGTGGCAAGGTCGCCGTTCGCGCCCTCGAAGGAAAGGTCGAGGAAGGAAGTCCCGGGAGCCTGTATGATCTGAATCCCCTTCTTTCCGTACTTGACGATGCCTGAACGCACTATTCCCTCGTTCTTTGCAATGGAAAGCACCTTGGTCGTCGGATTGACGACAATCCACGGTTCTGTGGAAATGACTTCCGAAGAAGCATAATCCTCCAGATCCTCTGAAGGATCGATACTCTGGTATTTCAAAGTAGGATAATAAACCTTAGTGATGGAAAGTGTGCCGTCTCCCTGCTGTACAATGGTAATAATCCTGATTACTGCTCCGGATTCGGCGACAAGCTTGATCGTACCCGTTCTCTGGGGAAGACCTTCAGGGTTTTCCTTCAGTTCTATAGTAAGGGTTTCCTTCCTTATCTGGGCCTTGGTCCCGGATTCGACAATGCTAATCCAGTCCACGTCGGAGACAGCAGTGTAGTTCATATTGGTCTCGACCTCTATGGAATAACGGCCGGCTTCGCTTGTGAATTTGAAAGCTTCTGTGACATTCATCACACCTTCGGAAACAGCGATGCATTTCAGGAGAGTCTTCACTCCGTTGTCGGCAAGTACAAGCACCTGCCCGTCGGCACCGTCAGAGGGGGCGGTTATTACTATGTTGCCGCTGGTTGGCGTGGTCGCTTCGGCCCGGGCTCTGTAACCACCGTCGGGAAGGCAGTGGACAGTCACCTTGGATGCACCTGTGGCAAGATAGGGGACGGCGGTTTCAGTTCCCGGGATGCAGGGCACGTCTTCGCAGATGTTGAAGGCGAATGCGGCAGCGATGGGAATTGTGAAGGTGGTGCCGTCCAGAAGAGTAAATGTGACAGAAGCCTCATCGACTTTCACGTCGCTGAAGAAACCTGTCGCAGTGCTGGATATGCCGGAAAGGAATGTCCAGGTTGCGCCACCGTCATAGGAGACGAACCAGCCGTCGTTTTCGAGTTTGATTTTCGGTGCTTCGGCGCTGACACGGACTTTGTTGCCGTCTGCATCGTGGAGGAATTCTCCATCCACGGTCCAATAATAGACACCTCCGTCAAGTTTCACCGAGATGGTCGGGGCCTGGGCGTCGCCTCCGGTAAGCCCTCCGGCGCCGGTTTCACCCTTGTCACCTTTCTCACCTCTGTCTCCTTTTGAGCCGTTGCTGATGACGATGTCATTGCCGTCCGAAAGAAGGATGGCGTATCCTTTTTCAGTTGTGGTGATTCTTTCGATGAATACATTTTTGGTGATTCCCTCGACAATGGCCTTGACTGCGGCGATGTCGGAGTTGAGGTTTTCAAGAGTGGCGACTCTCGCTTCCATGGCGTCTATGCGTGATGAAATCGCGGAATCGTTGTAGCATCCGGCAGTCGCAAGCACTGCTGCGAACGCTGCGATGGTGTTGATGAATTTCCTGAACATTTCTTTAAATAAGCACAATATTCCCCGACAACAATGGCCGGGGAATATATAATATTGATTTATAAGTTATTCGTTGTTTTGAGCGTAGTGCATCGACTTGAAAGAGGCGAAGATTTCATCAGCGGTTAGAGCGGTGGAATATACGTTGCAGTAAGCGATATAACCGTTCCAGTTAACTGCAGATGAGTTTCCTTCTCCATTAAGTTTTCCGCCGACAATCCAGGGGTTGCAGACAGTTTGATTAGATGCTGCGGCTCCATCTTTGCTGGATTTGCATACACCCTGAGTATTCGAGCCGGTGTATATGATTTCAGAACCTTCGCGCGTCTCAGTCCTCTCAGCAACCTTCTTTCCATTCCAGTAAAGATATTCCTTGCCGGCAGTTGCGTCATATACCAGAACAGCATGGAAATACTTGCCTTTTTCAGGAACGCACTCTGAAGCACTAAGACCAATGCCATTTATTTCAGCACGCAGATAAGGAGCCTTTCCATAGAAACCGAGGGTAATAAGATTTGTGGGAGCCTTGGCGGTATTGGCATTGTATGAGAAAAGAATACTCTGTGAACTATCTCCTCCAGTCCAATCCTTGTCAGTCGGAGGAGCGGCATAGACTTCAATGGTATACCCACTCTGCATAGCCGTAACTATTGTGCCATTTGCATTTTTCCAGTAAAGGCCGCCGTATCCTGAAGGCCAATATCCATTTGTGTAGGCGATAACATTGTTTGTAAGCCCGGATATCGGGTCTTTCATTATTTGAACGTCTTTCGCGTAATCATAACTATTATTATGCACGGCGGCCAAGAAATTATTGGTCAAACCCGAAGAATTACCTTTGTTCTGCAGGTATTTGTTTGTTCCAACTGCTCCCCAGCAGCAAAGCCATGCATTGCCGGGATACTGATACATGAAATAGACGCCCTTGACTTTCTTCGCGGATGGATCATAAGCGGAAACATATGCAATTCTTCCAAGTCCGGTGTTTGTAGAGACAGGAGCAACTTTCTGAACCCCACCGTCATTGACAATCTTCACCCAATCGCAATCTACATACGGAACGCAGTCGGGGAATTTCGTGGCATCAAGGGCAAGCTTTGTACCGCTGTCATTCCAAGCGTTGACGAAACCATATATGCTATTTTCGTTCTTGAGGTCATACTCATATTCGAGAGTCTTCACTTTTCCCGCGGTGAATGATGCGTCAGCCTCAAGAATAAGAGGCTTCAAGTAATCGTTAACACTCAATTTCAAAGTAGCTCCGCTAGCTGCGGTGAAGGGGTTGATTGCGAGATAGAAATCTGCTGTGGCTCCGTTGTCGATAGCGGTCGGATTCTCGACATTGAGAAGGACGGTCTTCGAGTTGCTTCCGGCTGCGGCGATGGCAGGAGTGTCACCTGAAATGTTTGCCGAGAAGTTGCCGGCGATGTTTTCAGTAGCGGTGAACTTCACTGAGTGAACTGTGAGGGTCTTTCCGCAGGTGTTCTTGACTTTCACACGGATGTAAGAAGCGATGTGTGAAAGAGTGGCGGCAGGGCAGGTCTCGGCAGCAACAGCAGTTGCGTTGCCCCAGAGGGGTGCACCGCCAAGATGGGCCTGACTGCCGTTGCCATCCTGCGTCTGTGTTGCAGGGATGGAGAATGCGGCTGCAGAAGCAGTGTTGCCTTCAGCATAAGGATAGATGACAGCCCAGTCATAGGATTTGCCGGCTGTAAGGTCTGAGCCAAGCTGTCCGCCGAATGCTCCTGTCGTAATGTTTGCGACTGTGAACGCACCGTCGCTGACATAATTTCCAGTACCGTTCTCGGCATGGAATACATTGATCTGATCTCCTTCGACCCAAGTTGTCGCAAGGTTGTCCACAGTGGTCTTGCTACCATCGGCATTGACAACGATAGTGAACGCGTCACCGCTTTCAGCTACTTTCCGGATGGCTTCCTTTTCGCAGGAAACCGCGAGGGCGGTCATGGCAACCAAACCCACGATAATTGATAATTTTTTCATAATGCTTTCAAGGTTTGGTGGTTAGAATGTCAGTGTTTCTTCATCTTCGACAATGGGGTCGATGCCCACTGTCGGGCTGGTGCAGAGAACTCCGGCTTCAAGGACGGAGATTTCAGTTGTTTCCGGCCGTTGATATCCGGAATTCCTGGAAGAGCTTTTCATAGATATTGAAAATGTTTAATGGTTATTGATCTTATTGGTCCAATTTTCACAACACAAAAAAGCCGCGCTTGGAACACAAGCGCAGCGGTATGTTATAACGCGCTGATTTACAACAAAATACCCCCCCCGTCCAGAAGGGGAGTCGGAAATAGAAATTATGATTTTCTAAAGACACAACTCGCAAATCTACAAAAATTTCGTAATGTACAAAGGGACAATAACGAAAAATTCATTTAGATTTGCAAAAATTTGGTTATGCGCTTTTTGACCGTTTCGCTTGTCTGTGTCCTCGTTTCCGCTTGCAAAAGTGTTCAGGTTGAACCACTTGATATAGTTCCCAAACCCCAATCGATCACAATGGGCGCGGAAGTTGTATCTTTGGACCGCGGATTCCGCATCTGGAGCTCGGACCGGCTGATGGGAGATTATCTTTCGCAATATTTCCATGTCTGCACAGACTCCACTGACCGCAGGGCACAGGTGTTTTTCTCATTATCGGCCACCTTGCCGGAAGAGGCGTACACATTGACTGCAAGGGACGGGAGAGTGGAGATTTGTGCTTCCGGCTATCCCGGCCTTTTCAACGGGGCCCAGACCCTTTTCCAGATACTGCCTCCGGATGTTCTCGATGCGCGTCGGGTCGGGCGCGGAAAGGTTTTCAGCCGTCAGTGCACACTGCCGTCAGTGGATATTTACGATTACCCTTGCTTTTCATACCGTGGCCAGCATCTCGATGTTGCGAGAACATATATTCCCATTGGAAGAATAGAGAAATTCATCGATGACATTTCACATTTCAAGATAAACAAACTCCATCTGCATCTGGTCGATGACGAGGCGTGGAGGATAGAAATAAAGAAATACCCTGAACTCGCCCTGATTGGCGGATACAGAGGTGGAGATTCCCCGATTTTCCCCACATTCTGCGACTTTGACAAGAAATACGGAGGCTACTACACTCAGGATGAACTCAAGTCGCTTGTTGGTTTCGCTGCCGCCCGCAATATCGAAATTATTCCCGAGATTGATTTGCCGGGGCATTCGATGGCTCTCGGGAAGGTCCATCCGGAATTTCTGTGTCCGGTGAGTACGGATACCGCCAGGACCGCAGGCTATGATCTGCGCAATGTGCTTTGTGTGTCCAATGAAGCCGTGTATTCATTTCTGGACGATATTTTCGCGGAGGTCACTTCAATTTTTCCGTCAGAGCACATACATGTCGGCGGGGATGAAGTGAGGTTCTCATACTGGAAAAGCTGCCCGCACTGCTCGGAACTTTACCGGAGCAGGGGATTCGAAAGTTATAAGCAGGTCGAGACTGTCTTCATGAAGAGAATGGAGGAAATCCTTGCCGGATATGGCAGGAAATTGTCCGTCTGGAACGAGGCTGGCGAGGGAGATGACCTCTCGAAGGAAACCTATGTCCATGGCTGGAAGAATCCCGAAGCCTGCCGTGACATGGTAGGCCGGGGTTACAAGACAATCATAATGCCGGGAGAATACTGTTACTTCGACATGTATCAGTCGGATAGGGAGCCCGGTGCCGTCTGGAACGGTGTGGTGGACGTGTGGAAGACCTACTCACTCAGTCTGGAAGGATACAGTCCCGCGGAATTGGAAAATGTCGTGGGGTTCGAGGGGGCATTCTGGACCGAACTTCTGGCACATAATTCCAAATTGATTCCGAACTACTTCGACTATCAGCTGTTCCCCCGTCTGATTGCTCTTGCCGAAGTGGCGTGGACCAGGGACTCCCTCCGCAATGCGGACGATTTCCGCCTCCGTCTGGAGAAATCCATCTACCCGCTTTTGGACAAAATGGGAACTTCGTACAGGGCTGATGCGCCAGCTCCGGGGCCTGCCAGGCTTACTCCGCAGATGAAGTGCACGACCTCCTTCCCTCTTTATGAGCCGAAGTCCGATTTGAAATGCATTTCAGAATATGGCACCGAAGTCGGTGCGTGGACTAAACGCTGCTGCCGCAAGTCTGACTGGATACTTTACGAATTCACCGAACCTGTCTCATTCAACGCAATGGAACTGGTAACCGGTTATCACTTCATCCCCAGAGCGCACATAGTCTTCGGGCACGTCGAAGCCAGTTACGACGGCAGCACCTTCATCAAGGTGGCGGACCTCGAGGACGGAAGGGCCTCTCTCGGGAAGATGAGCGGAGTGAAAGCCATCCGCATAATTTGTGACGCCGATGGAAATGGATCCGACCACATGATTATCCAATGCCCGCGCATTTATTGAAAATATTGTAAACATTATGAATATCAGAGTCATTCCAGCAGCAATCCTGGTAGCTGCAATTTCAATTTCGTGTTCCTCCCCGGCCCAGCCTGCAAGTCTTTCTGTGAATCCCGAAACATTGTCATTCGATCCCGCCGGAGAGACACACACGGTTCTTGTAACCACTTCCGCCAGTGAGTGGAGCGCGGTCACCGACCTGACGTGGCTGACGCTGACGCGCAAGGATGGCGGCATTCTTGAGGTGAAAGCCTCTCCCAATAATCCGGTGCCGGGAATGGAGGAAGTGTCTAAGGCCAGGAGCGGCGCCATCACCATCCATGCCTCAAGCGCGTCCAAAATTGTAAGCGTATCCCAGGAAGCAGTGGTTGCCAAAAAAGACACAGTCAGGATTCTCGCCATAGGCAACAGTTTTTCCACGGATGCGGTCGAGCAGTATCTGTACGGCCTTTTGAAAGCCGCCGGTGTCGAATCTGTCATAGGGAATATGTATCACGGGAGCTGCACTCTCAAGATGCATGCGGACTACGCCAAGAACAACTCTTCCCAGTATGAATATCACAAGATTGTCAATGGCGTGATGACAAATACTGCGAATTCAACTCTTTTGAAGGCGCTTAAGGACGAGAAATGGGATATAATCACGGTTCAGGAAGGAGGTGGATTCCACGGCTATTACAATCTCTCTTTCAAGGGGACCGCTCATTCCATGGAGCCAGACCTCACCAATCTGATTGCCTATATCAAGGCCAACTGCCTCAACAAGGATGTGAAAATCGGATACCATTCACCCTGGGCCGCGCAGAAGACGTGCACTGACGCCAAGTTCCAGTATTACGGGAATGATCAGGATGAAATGTACAGGATGATATGCACTGCGGCCACCGATGTGATGACCGCTCACCCTGAAATAGAAATACTGTTCAACAGCATGGATGCGATTCAGAACGGACGCACTTCCTACCTCGGAGACACCTTCAACAGGGATGGATGGCATCTCAGCCTTACTATCGGACGCTATGCTGTCGGATGCCTGTGGTGTGAAATCATTACCGGCAAAAGCGTGGTCGGCAACACCTATCACGGTGAAGGTCAGAGTGAAATCACAGGCAGTGACATCAAGGTCTGCCAGCAGGCCGCACATCAGGCGGCTCTCTTTCCGAAGACAATATCCGATCTTTCTTACATAGGCAAGTAACTTTTCCGGTATGAAAACTTCTGCTGTGATATTGCTTGCCGGCACACTGGCGCTGCTTTCCTGTTCGCAAACTCCGGATGTCGAATCCTCAGCGATTCAGCTGGTGCCGAACCCCGTTTCCATAGAATATGCCGGAAATGGAGCAAGGATCAATCCGAGGACTCACAGTCCGAGAGTCCGCAACAAGATAGACACTTCGCTCGCCGAAGAGGAGTACATTCTCGATTCCCGCCACGGAAGGGTTGTCATAACCGCCGGCAGCGATGCCGGACTGCATTGGGCCGTGGAGACACTGCGCCAGATACTGGTCCAGTGCGAAGGGCGCATCCCCGGCCTTCTTATTCATGATGCTCCCGCATTCAGGTATCGCGGCTCGCTTCTGGACTGCAGCCGTCATTTCTTCACGGTGGATGAAGTGAAACGGTACATTGACATTCTCAGTATGCACAAGCTCAATGTGCTTCACTGGCATCTTACCGATGACCAGGGGTGGCGCGTGGAGATAAAGAAATATCCGCTTCTGACCGAGGTCGGGGCTTGGCGCGGAAACTCAGAACGCTATGGCGGATTCTACACGCAGGAGGAGTTGAAAGAGGTTGTCCGCTATGCCGGAGAACATCATATAACCGTGATTCCCGAAATTGAGCTGCCGGGGCACTCTCTGGCCGCTCTCGCCTCATATCCGGAACTCGGATGCCGCTCAGACGGTTATGAGGTTACGGAAAAATGGGGAATTTTCTCCGACATCCTGTGTGCCGGAAAAGATACGACTCTGGAATTTCTCCGTGATGTGCTTGATGAAGTGTGTGAAATATTCCCGTCGGAGTACATCCATATCGGAGGCGATGAAGCGCCCAAGACAAGGTGGGAATCATGTCCTCTCTGCCAGAAAAGGATGGAAGAGGAGGGATTGGAGTCCGAGGATGCCCTGCAGGGTTACCTTGTACGGGAGGTAGAAGCGTACCTCAATTCCAAGGGAAGAAAGGTCATAGGTTGGGATGAAATCCTTTCCTGCGGAGTCACTCCCACCGCTACAGTTATGTCGTGGAGGGGAACAGAAGGTGGCATCGAAGCCGCAAAAAAGGGAAATGATGTCATAATGTCTCCCTATACATATTTCTATCTGGACTATTATCAGACCCGCCAACACACGGTTTATGAGACAGAAGGGACGGCATATCATTCATACCTGCCGCTGAACAAATGCTATTCGTTCGACCCCTTCGAATCTCTTGACAGCGAGCAGTCGAAGTACATAATTGGCATCCAGGCCAATGTCTGGACCGAATATATCACAACATTCAAGGGAGTGGAGCAGAAATCCCTTCCCCGCCTGGCTGCTCTTTCCGAGGTTGCATGGAGTCCCGCAGGCAGGACCGGCTATGATGAGTTTGTAGAACGTTGCCGCGCAGCGCTTCTCCCCCTTTATGAAGAGCAGGGCTACAACTACGCCGACTTCGTCTTCCGCAACCCTCCCGTACGATAGAACATAATCAATTCCAATGATGAAAAAACCATTTGTTTGTGCCGCCTCATTAATCCTCCGGACAGCTGTGGCCGCCGTTGTAGCCGTGGCCGCCGTTGTAGCCGTATCTTGCGACAGGAATCCGCATCCCGGCCAGGATGGGGTATCCCACCTCCGGCATCAGGACTGGGCCCCTGATGTGCGTGACGGCCTCAACCGTTTCATGGATGATTGTGCCGGAAAGGAGAATGCCTATGCTGTATTTGACTTTGACAATACCTCTTCGATATTCGATGTGGAGGAACAACTGGCCATCTATCAGTTGGAAACAATGAGTTTCGCCATTGACCCGGAGCATCTCCCCGGCATACTCTCAACCGGACTGGAAAGTGCGCCGGCCCAGTGCAGGGACTGGATAAGCGACATCACCTCGGCGTATTCCGGGCTATACACCAAATACGGCCCCTTTACCCCGGCGGGCCTCGACGCCCAGGTGCTCGGCACAGTCCACAGCGACCCGCTATGGCTCGAGTTCGCGACAAAAATGCGGGCCATGTATGACAAAGTGGGGGATTGGGCCAGTGTAGATGACTCATATAACTGGATTCTGTACTGGTTCTGCGGAATGACCGAAAGCCAGATATATGACATCGCCTATGCGTCCCATAAGAAATACAGCGCCGTGGACACCTCTGTCGAGACCTGGACAAGCCCCGCAGAATTGAAGTCATCCGTCGGTCAGGTAAGTGTGTCCTGGACAAAGGGAGTTCAGGTCAGCGAGAATATCCGCGAACTGTGGAAATGCCTTGATGAGAACGGAATAGACGTGTGGGTGTGTTCCGCTTCCGGCATTGACCAGATAAGGGCCGCCGTCGATGCCTTCGGCCTCCGGGATTATTGCAGCGGGGTGCTTGCAATGACAATATCCAAGGATGGGACCGGACTTTATACCAATTCATACGACTACACCTCAGGGTATGCCGCCATTCCTTCATCAGACGGGTGGACAAGGGGCAGTCTGGCCACGAAGTCCCAGACTGCAGGCCCCGGCAAGGTCACCTCTATCCTGAATGCAATAGCGCCGCTTTATGGCGGGGCCACTCCTCTTGCCGGCTTCATGGACTCGACCGGCGACTTCAATTTCTGCACCGAATTCTCGTCACTTCACACTGTCGTCTGTTTCAACCGGGCCAATCGTAAAATCACGGACGGCGGCGGCCTGATAGCGGAAGTGGCGATATACGAAAAGGAAACGCTCGGCTATGATTATGCGAAAGCCCGCAAGGCCGGCGACACACTGTATCTCCTTCAGGGAAGAGATGAGAACGGATTGCGCGGCCTGCGCAGTTCCAACAAGACTCTGCGTTATGGAGTCGAAGGAGAAAAACTTTTCGCCAACCGGGACAATGAAGCCCAGTTGACGGAAATGATACAGAAAAATCTTACTGTAAAGCAGGCTGTCGATACTTATTCAGGCAACTTCCTGAAGTCATACGACGGCTATCACAGCAAGTAGGCCCTTTGCGGGGCTCTACTTGTCTGCTTTTGCAATAGCGTATTCTATGCCGCGAAGTTCGGCAAGCGAGCGCATACGGCCGTAATAGCTGTAGCCCGGATTCGATTTGCGACCGAGGTCGTCGCACATTTGATGGCCATGGTCGGGACGCAGGTAAATGCTGCATCCGCGCCTTTGCTGCACATCATACACAGCCTTCACCATCTCATACACAGGCACGTCTCCCTCAAGTAGATAGGCCTCATAGAAATTACCCTCGTCATCGCGCTTGGTGCTGCGGATGTGCACGAAATCCACGCGGTCTCCGAACTCCCGCATCATGGCCGGACAGTCATTGTCAGCACGGACGCCGAACGAGCCGGTGCAGAGATTCAGACCGTTGGACTTGTTGGGGACAGCCTTGATGATTTTGCGGAAATCCTCGGCAGTGCTCATTATCCTCGGCAGACCGAGTATGGGATATGGAGGATCATCCGGATGAATCACCATACGCGAACCGACCTCGTCGCACACGGGGCACACCTGTTTCAGGAAGAATATCAGGTTCTCGCGCAGTTTGTCCGCGTCGATGCCCTTGTACCTGTCAAGAGCTTTCTGGAACTGGTCCAGAGTGAAACTCTCCTCGCTGCCGGGAAGTCCGGCTATCATATTGCGGGTGATGAGCTGTTTCTCAGCCTCGTCCATGGCCTCATAGCGGGCCCTGGCCTTTGCAATATCCCCGGCACTGTATTCCTTTTTGGCTCCGGGGCGCTTGAGTATGAACAGGTCGAAAGCCAGGAAAGCCGCTCTTTCGAAACGCAGGGCGGTGGAGCCGTCGGGGGTCTCCCAGAAGAGATTGGTCCTCGTCCAGTCCAGCACCGGCATGAAGTTGTACGTAATCACATGGATGCCGCACTCCGCCAGATTGCGTATGCTCTGCTTGTAGTTTTCGATATAGCGGAGATAGTCTCCCTCCCTGGTCTTGATATGCTCGTGTACGGGCACGGATTCCACCACGCTCCATACCAGACCTTTTTCCTCGCACTGGGCCTGACGCTTGCGTATTTCCTCCACTGTCCACACCTCTCCGTTGGGAACATGGTGCAGGGCCGTCACGATATCTGTCACGCCGGCCTGACGTATGAAATCAAGTGATACAGGATCATTGGGCCCGTACCACCTGAAACTCTGCTTCATCAAATAAGGCTGCTTCATATTCTGTAAATGTTAAATGCTGAATGAATTGAATCCGCCGTCCACGGGAACTACAGTGCCCGTAACGCCCTTTGAGGCGTCGCTCACAAGGTAGTGCAGTGCGCCTACCAGTTCGTCGGGCTCCAGGAAGCGTCCGAAAGGAGTGTGGCCGATAATCTTGTGGCTGCGCTCGGTAAGGCTGCCGTCAGGATTGGTGAGCAGGCTGCGGTTCTGGTTGGTCAGCAGGAAGCCCGGAGCGATGGCGTTCACGCGTATTCCTTCGCCGAACTTGAGAGCCATCTCCCCTGCGAGCCACTGTGTCCACGAGGCAAGCGCGGATTTGGCCATGCCGTAGCCGCACACGCGGGTAAGCGGTCTGTAAGAGGACATGCTGCAGAAGTTCACAATAGCGCCTTTCTTGTTCTCAACCATGGTCCTAGCGAAGGCCTTTGTGGGAAGAATGGCGCCTATGATATTGAGTTCGAACACTTTGCGGGTGGCGTCGATATCCATGTCGAAAATAGTCTGCTCAGGGGTGACATTGGCCGGTCCCATATTGCCGCCGGCTCCGTTGAGCAGGATGTCGATAGTGCCGTAGGCCTTGACTATATCCTGACGATTCTGCTCCAGGACGGCCTCGTCAAGCACATTGGTGGCAAGAAACATAGCCTCGCCGCCGTCGGCTTTGATTTCCCCGACAATTTTTTCACCGATTTCACGCGCCCTTTCAAGGTCGAGCAGCACCACCTTGCAGCCCTCGGCCGCAAAATACTTCACGATAGTAGCGCCAAGCACACCGCATGCGCCTGTCATCACTACGACTTTTCCGTTCAGGTCAAAAAGATTTTTCATATGATTTGAAACATTGTTTGATTAATCGTTTTTTTCTGCGTACAAAAGTATGAAAAAAATCCATTAAATTTGCGCCCGAATAATATATAGTAATGAGTGTAGTAATAGACGGTAAGGCGCTGGCAGCCTCTTTCAGGGCGGATATTGCAGCCCAGGTGACACGGCTCGGCGAGCGTTACGGGAAGACGCCCTGCCTTTCGGTAATCATTGTTGGAGACAACCCGGCCAGCCGCTCGTATGTGAGGGGTAAGATCAAGGCGTGCCGGGAGGCCGGTATCGAAAGCCGCCTCATAGAATTCCCTGATACGATAAGCGAGGAGGAACTTCTCTCTTCGATAGCCCGGCTGAATGCGGATGCGGATGTGGACGCTGTCCTGGTGCAGCTTCCCCTGCCTTCGCAGATCGATTCCAACCGGGTCATAGACGCCATCTCCCCCGAGAAGGATGTGGACGGATTCCACCCCACCAATGTGGCCGCACTGTTCCTCGGCCGGCCCTGTATGGCCCCCTGTACCCCCAAGGGCATAATCGCCATGATTGACTCGACCGGCTCAGTCATTGACGGTGCCCGCGCCACTGTCGTGGGCAGAAGCAACATTGTCGGAAAGCCTGTCGCAAAACTTCTCCAGGACCGCGGAGCCACCGTGACAGTGGCACATTCGCATACCAGGAACCTGGCCGCCGTGTGCCGTGATGCCGATATTCTTGTCGTCGCCACCGGTCACGCCGGACTTGTCACCGCGGATATGGTGAAGAACGGGGCGGTCGTGATTGATGTCGGTATCAATCGCACTGCGGAAGGCAAACTTGTCGGTGACGTGGATTTCGCAGGTGTGTCCCCCAAGGCCGGTTTCATCAGCCCTGTTCCGGGCGGCGTCGGCCCCATGACCATCACGATGCTTCTTGCCAACACCCTCGAATGCTTCAAAAACAGAAACGAAAAACAAAACAAATAGAATGACATCAAAAGAAATCAGAAGAGCCTTTCTGGACTTTTTTGCCTCAAAAGGCCATACAGTGGTGCCCTCTGCTCCCATTGTAGTGAAAAATGACCCCACGCTGATGTTCACCAACGCGGGTATGAACCAGTTCAAGGATATTTTCCTTGGCAACAGCAAGAGAATCTACTATCGTGCCACCGACTCGCAGAAATGTCTCCGTGTCAGCGGAAAGCACAACGACCTCGAGGAAGTGGGACATGACACATATCACCACACAATGTTCGAGATGCTCGGCAACTGGAGTTTCGGCGACTATTTCAAGACCGAGGCTATCGACTGGGCATGGGAACTCCTCACCGAAGTTTACAAGATTAACAAGAATATCCTCTATGCCACCATTTTCGAAGGCAGCGCCGAGGATGGCACCGCCCTTGACGAGGAAGCCCGCCAGGCCTGGCTCAAACACCTTCCCGCAGACCACATCGTACTGGGCAACAAGCACGATAATTTCTGGGAAATGGGTGACACGGGTCCCTGCGGTCCCTGCTCCGAAATTCATGTGGATATCAGGACCGAGGAGGAAAAGACGGCCAGTGGAATAGCCGGCCGCGACCTTGTCAACCAGGACAACCCCCATGTGATAGAGATATGGAACATAGTGTTCATGCAGTATATGCGCATGGCGGACGGCCATCTCGAGAACCTTCCTGCAAAGAACATCGACACCGGTATGGGATTCGAGCGTCTGTGCGCCGTCCTTCAGGGCAAGAACTCCAACTATGATACAGATGTTTTCAGCGGCATGATTGCGAAAATCGGTGAACTTTCCGGCCATAAGTACGGAGCGGAGAGCGCCGATATCGATGTCGCGATGCGCGTTGTCGCCGACCACATAAGGACCATTTCATTCAGCATAGCCGACGGTCAGCTTCCTTCCAATGTGAAGGCCGGCTATGTCATCCGCCGTATTCTGCGCCGCGGGGTGCGCTATGCCTACACCTTCCTCGGCGTGAACGAGCCGCTGCTTTGCCGTCTCGTGCCCCAACTCGTCGCGGACATGGGCGAGTTCTATCCTGAAATCGTGGCCCAGCAGGCTCTCATAGAGAAGGTTATCCGCGAAGAGGAAAGCGCATTCCTGCGTACTATCGACCGCGGCATCAAGTTCCTCGGTGAGTATTTCGAGAAAGCCGCCGCCAGCAAGGTCCTTGACGGAAAGGACGCCTTCCTGCTCTATGACACCTACGGCTTCCCCATCGATCTCACCCAACTCATCGCTTCCGAGAACGGTTTCACTGTCGATATCGATGAGTTCAACTCCGAACTTCAGAAGCAGAAGGACCGCGCCCGCAACGCCACTGCCAACGAATTCGGCGACTGGGAGGAATTCTATCCCGGCGAGAGCAAGTTCGTGGGCTATGACAAGACAACGGTCAGCGACGCCAGAATGATCAAGCAGCGTACTGTTGTCCAGAAGAATAAGGAAATGTTGCAGCTTGTCTTCGACTACACTCCCTTCTACGGAGAAATGGGCGGTGAAATCGGAGATACCGGATATATCGAGAGTGAGGACGGCGAGAGAATCAATATCGTCAATACCATCAAGGACAACAATCTCACAGTCCACATCGCGGAGCGCCTTCCGAAGAACTGCCGCGGCACATTCACTCTTGCCGTGGATGAAAAGCGCCGCCAGAGGATTGCGGCAAACCACTCCTGCACCCACCTTCTCGACCAGGCTCTCAGAGAAATTCTCGGAGCCCACGTGGAGCAGAAGGGTTCCTATGTTTCCGACCAGTCTTTCCGCTTCGACTTCTCACACTTCGAGAAACTCACCCCGGAGCAGATCCGCAGCGTCGAGGCACGAGTGAGCGAACTCATCAGGTCCAACTATCCTCTCGAAGAGGAGCGCAAGGCCACGATGGAGCAGGCCAGGGCCATGGGCGCAATAGCGCTTTTCGGTGAGAAGTACGGCTCGAAGGTGCGCGTCGTGAAGTTCGGCCCCAGTGTGGAACTCTGCGGCGGCTGCCACACCTCCGCCACAGGCAACATAGGTATGTTCAAGATTCTCAGTGAAAGCGCCATCGCCGCAGGAGTCCGCCGTATCGAGGCTGTCACCGGAGAGGCCGCCATCGCCTATATGAATTCTCTCGAGGATACCATCGCCGCTCTCAAGGACCTCATCGGTGCGTCCGGCAACCTTGTGTCCGGAGCACAGAAACTTGTGGAGCAGAATGCCGCATACAAGAAACAGATAGAAGAGCAGGAAGCCGCAAAAGTCAAGTCTCTTGCTGCGGATCTCGCCGGAAAAGCCTCCCTCATAGGAGGTGTCCGTGTTGTGAAATACACTTCTTCCGACCTCAATCCGGCACTTGTGAGGAACATCGCCCTCCTGATGCAGAAGAGCGAGCAGAACCTCGCCTTCATCGCGGCGTTCGCCTATGAGGAGAAGCCCAACCTTGTACTCATGTACACAGCCGACCTCGTTGCTGCCGGACACAATGCCTGCAACGACGTGCGTGAAGCCGCCAGACACATTTCCGGAGGCGGCGGAGGGCAGAGCGGGATGTCAACCGCGGGCGGAAAGAATACCGCCGGACTCCCCCAGGCACTCGAAGTTCTTGTTTCAAAGTTGCAGTAACAGGCTCTGATGAAGAAAATAGACCAGTTCATACTTACCAAATTCCTGGCACCGTTCTTCGGGATACTCGTCATTGTGGTGTTTATCCTGATGATTCAGATGTTGTGGGTTTATATCGACGAACTGGTCGGAAAGGGTCTCGGTCTCGGAGTGATTCTGGAATTCATGGGCTGGGGTGGCTGCACACTGCTGCCGCTGTCCCTGCCTCTTGCAGTCCTCCTTGCCGGTGTGATGACTCTCGGGTCGATGGCCGAGAACTCCGAACTCATAGCCTTCAAGGCCGCCGGAGTTTCCCTTGCCAGGATAATGACACCGCTGCTGGCGGCTTCCGTCATCATCAGTGTCGGCGCGTTCTTTGTGTCCAACAACCTCGTTCCGGTTGCCTGGGACAAGATTTACACCCTGCGCGACGACATCCTCCACACCAAATCCGAAATCAAGATTCCTGCGAAGTCCTTCTATGACGGAATCGACGGATATATTCTCCGTGTGGAAGAGCGCAACGAGGACACCGGAATGATGTACGACGTGATGGTCTATGACCACACGGGCCACAAGAAGAACACCAACGTCACTATCGCCGATTCCGCGAAGATGACGATGAGCATGGACAAGACCTACATTCTCTTCAGCCTTTACAGCGGTGTGAACTATTCGGAGGACAACCACTATACCTACAGGGACACCACCCGCAAACTCAGCCGTTCCGCGTTTTCCGAGCAGACCATCACCATCCCTCTTGTGGGTTATGCGTTCCACAAGACCGAGACCGGCCGGTTCTCGGATGAGGTCAATACTCTTCCCATTTCCCGGCTCTACAAGGACCAGGATTCGCTGCTTGTCGTCCGTGGCGAAATAGTGGAAGGCCAGCTCAGGAGTCTTCGTGACAGCAGGACCTTCTCTTACATGAATCAGTTGGACAGCGCGGTTTACAGCAGCGGCCGGCAGCCGTATCACCACGATGATATGTACCGTTTTTCATCTACGGAAGAGGAACTATACCGTGTGGGGCAGGCCCAGAAGAAGGTCAATGAGTATATATCTACACTGACTATGTTCGGCAGGGAGAGTTACCGTCACAACTGGTATATCCGCCACGTGGATGTGGGAATTCTCAAGAAATACGCCAGCGCCTTCGCCTGTTTCATATTCTTCTTCATAGGAGCGCCCCTCGGTGCCCTGATTTCCAGAAAGCAGGGACTCGGCACACCTATGATTATCGCGGTGCTGTTCTTCGTCCTCTACTGGGTGGTCGATATTTCCGGCACCAAACTCGCGAAGGACGGCAACGCTTCCGCGTTCAACGGTGTGTTCATTTCGGCTTATGTGCTTCTGCCCACCGGACTGCTCCTGACATGGGGCGCAATCAATGATTCCAAGATTCTCAATTTGGATATGAAAGGATTTTTCAGAAAAATAAAGACATCTCTCATGTCGGTCTTCCACAAGACCAGAATTGTATATATGGGCACTCCGGAATTCGCCGTTGCGCCCCTTGACTCTCTCATTGCCACCGGCCATAAGGTTGTCGGAGTTGTGACCGCGGTTTCCAAACCTGTCGGGAGAGGAATGAAGATGAGCGAAAGTGCGGTTGCCGCCTATGCCAGGGAACATTCCATACCCTGCCTGCAGCCCGAAAAGCTCAAGGATCCCGCCTTTATCGAGGCTCTCAAGGCCCTCAAGCCGGACCTTATTGTGGTTGTGGCCTTCAGGATGCTTCCCAAGGTTGTGTGGGAGATTCCGCAGCTCGGTACCTTCAACCTCCACGCCGCCCTTCTTCCCCAGTACAGGGGAGCTGCCCCTATCAACTGGGCTGTCATCAACGGTGAGAACATGACCGGAGTCACATCATTCATGATTGACGAGGGTATCGACACCGGCAAGATCATGATGAGGGAGCAGTACAAGATAAAGCCTGAAGACACCGCCGGCGATGTGCATGACGCCTTGATGGCCATAGGCTCCCAGGTGGTGGTCCAGACTGTGGACAGCATCATCGAGAAACATGTGGAGTTGCGTCTTCAGAAGACTTACATTCAGGGTTCCGAAGTCCTTCATCCCGCCCCGAAGTTGACAAAGGAACTGTGTCATATCGACTGGCGCGACACTGCTGTTCAGATTCACAACCTCATCCGCGGCTTGAGCCCGTATCCGGGCGCCTATACCGAGATTGTGCCGTCGGATGATCCCGCCGCCGTCCCCGTCCAGCTGAAGATTTTCAAGTCCCATGTTTTCGAGGGGCCTGTTCCTGAGGGCACCGCTCCCGGAACCATCCTTTCAGACGGCAAGTCCTATCTTGCGGTTGCCGCTCTCGACGGGGCTGTCTGCATAGACGAGCTCCAACTTTCCGGGAAAAAGCGCATGAACGCCGGGGCCTTCCTCCTCGGCTTCCGCAATCCCGGGTCATATTCGACAACAGTCGGTACTTCGGCTGAAATCATCAAGGCCAACTGTTAAATATTTGGCTGTCGCTCAAGGACTATGTCACAGGAAATCGAAAGGAAATTTTTGGTCAGAAGCGAATGTTTCAAGGATGAGGCGTTCGAGGCTGTCCGGATTACACAGGGTTATCTGAGTTCAGTGCCCGAGCGTACTGTGCGTGTCCGTCTGAAGGGTGACAGGGGATACCTCACTGTCAAGGGAATCAGCAATGCTTCCGGAGCCTCCCGTTTCGAGTGGGAGAAGGAAATCCCCGCAGAGGAGGCCAGACAACTTCTTGAACTGGTGGAGCCGGGTGTGATTGACAAGACCCGTTATCTTGTGAGAAACACCGATGGGGTGCACACCTGGGAAGTGGATGAGTTCCACGGCGCCTGCAGCGGCCTCATCGTTGCCGAAATAGAACTTGCCGACGAGAACGAACCCTTCGACACCCCTTCTTGGCTTGGCCAAGAAGTCACCGGCGACCCCAGATACTACAATTCAATGCTGCGCAAGTCCCCGCGTGCCTGAGTTTGCGCAAAACGCTGGGTGACTCGCGTCCGCGCAAAGTTCATCCGCGCAGACGAATGAAACAGTAGTCTTTTCAAATTGTGCCTATGATTAGGAATGCGTATCTTTGTTGGGATT
>JAKSKQ010000030.1 GCA_024401675.1 Bacteroidales bacterium
TTGTATGACGCCATGTTGAAGCAGGCGTTGTGACAGCAGATGCAGGGACGGATGGACGCTTCGTCCCCGGCAATCATCTTGGTGATCCACTCGGGGTCCGCGAGGAACTGGCGGGCAACTCCCATCGCGTCTATCTTGCCTTCGGACACAGCCCGGGCTGCAACTTCCGGAGTCATCCTTCCGGCGCACACCACGGGGATGTCCACGAACTTCCTGATGTGGGCCACATCCTCGAGGTTGCAGTTCTGAGGCATGTACATGGGCGGATGAGCCCAGTACCAGGCGTCGTAGGTGCCGTTGTCGCAGTTGAGCATGTCATAGCCGGCATCCTGAAGATACTTGGCGGCACGCTCGCTCTCTTCCATATCACGGCCCACTTCCACATAGTCTTCTCCGGGCATGGCACCCTTTCCGAAGTCCTTGGTCTTGGAAACAACCGAATAGCGCAGGGACACGGGGTAATCCTTGCCGCATACCTCCTTGATGGCCTTGACTATCTCCACCGGGAATCTGTAGCGGTTCTCGAAACTGCCGCCGTACTCGTCGGTGCGCAGGTTGGTGTATTTCATTGTGAACTGGTCGAGCAGATAGCCCTCGTGCACGGCGTGGATTTCCACTCCGTCAACACCGGCCTCCTTGCAGAGTTTCGCGGTTTTGGCGAAGGCTCTGACCATCTGGTCTATCTCCTTCTTGGTCAGAGGCCTCGACATGCAGGACTCTTCCCAGCGGTTGGGTGTCGCCGAAGCCGAAGCAGTCAGGTAAGACATGTCGAGCACCGGCTTCATCACAAAACCGAGAGCCTTGTTCTTGCAGGCCTTGACCATAATGTCGTTGATAGCCATACTTCTTCCGAAGCCGGCGGTCATCTGGACGAACATCTTGCATCCGGTCTTGTGGAATTCATCCATGAACTTCTTGAGTTCCTTGAATTTTCCCTTGCCCTGATAGAGCCATTTCCCGAGAATAATGTCCTTGATGGGGGCGATTCCGGGAAGAATGAGCCCGACATTGTTCTGTGCCCTTTCAAGCAGGAAGGCCGCGGCCTCCTTGTCGAAGTGATTCGGCTCGAGCCAGCCGAAGATGGATGTTCCACCCATGGAAGTCATCACAATGCGGTTCTTGATTTCGCAATTGCCGATTTTCCACGGGGTGAACAGTGGATCGTACTTTTGTTCCATATAATTTTAGTGTTGTGTGGTTATATACAATATATGCAATCGAAGACACTCCTTACCAGATGATCACCCGCTGATCCTCCGGCCTGAACATGGGGTCGCCCTCCTTGATTCCGAAAGCGTCGAAGAAGGTGTCGAGGTTGCGAACTGACACATTCACACGGTTCTCTCCGAGAGAATGCACGTCGAGAAGCGTGCGGCGCTGGATTTCCTGCTCGGTGATATTCTGCGCCCAGACAGTGGCGTAGCCGAGGTAGAAGCGCTGCTCTGCTGTGAAGCCATCGACATTTTGGGGATGATTTCCAGCAAATGAGTTCTGAAGCGCGGGGTATGCGATGCGGAGTCCGCCCTGGTCGGCTATGTTTTCTCCGAGGGTCGCCTCACCGTTGGCATATACGCCCGGAAGCACTTCGACGGCGTTGAACTGCTCCACAAGACGGGCGGTCTTGGCCTTGAATGCCTCTGCGTCGGCGTCTGTCCACCAGTTGTTCATATTGCCGTCCTTGTCGAACAGGCGGCCCTGGTCATCGAAGCCGTGGGTCATCTCGTGGCTGATCACCACTCCGATGGCGCCGTAGTTCACAGCATCATCGGCATCAGTATTGTAGAAAGGAGGCTGGAGTATGCCGGCGGGGAAGCAGATTTCGTTGGTGGTGGGGTTGTAGTACGCATTGACAGTCTGTGGAGTCATGTGCCATTCGCTTCTGTCCACAGGCTTTCCGAGTTTGGATAAATTGTCTTCGCTGTACCAGCGGGACGCTTCGCGGAGATTGTCCAGATAAGACTTCCGGGGGTCTATTGCGAGGGTGCTGTAATCCTTCCACTTGTCGGGGTAACCGATCTTGATGGTGAAGGCGTCGAGTTTCTCGTGGGCCTTCGCCTTGGTCTCGTCACTCATCCATTCGAGGGAATCGATATGCTCTCCGAGAGAAGCCTGGATATTCCTGACGATTCCAAGCATCCTGATCTTGTCTTTCTCGGGGAAATATTTTTCCACATACATCTTGCCGACAGCCTCTCCGAGAAGTCCGTTGGGCACCGCCATCGCCCTCTTCCAGCGCGGCTTGGGCTCCTGGGCTCCGGCCATCTGGCGGGAGAAGAACTCGAAGGATGCAGTGTAGAAATCATCGCTCAGAAGTCCGCAAGCGTTCTCTATGGTCTGGGCCTGGAGGAAGTGGCGCAGTTGCTTTATGTCAAATGAAGTTACAAGCTTGTCAAGTTCTTCGAAATATGAAAGTTGCTCCACCACAATCTTCTCCTGCGGCTCGATTCCCATGGCTTTGAAGTACTCCGCGAGGTGGAGATTGGGGAACGCCGCGAAAATTTCATCGGAAGACATGGGGTTGTACTGGGCCTCGACGTCGCGCTGCTGCACCATTGACCAGAAGGGCACTGCGATGGCCATCTGCACATCGAAGGCGTCCTTCGCGCGGGCGGCGGCGTCTTCATATCCGGCGAGAGAGAAGATTTTCTCGAGGAAATTCCTGTACCCCTCGCGGATTGCGGCGTGCTCATCGAGCAGATAATAGTCCCTGTTGCCCATCGACAGGCCGCTCTCACCGAGGTAGAGTATGTTCATATTGCTGTCCATCAGGTCCGCTGCCACATAGCAGCCCCACAGTCCGCCCACTCCGACATATTCGGATTTTCCGGCGGCCACTGCGAAGGATGCCCCGTCACATACACTCTCCTCGATTTCTGCGAGGTAGGGAAGAAGCGGTGCGGCGCCTGCCTCATTGCGGGAAACGGAGTCGAGTCCCATCTTGTAGAGGTCGGCGATTTTCCTTTCCACACTGCCGGGCCTGGTCTTGATGTCGGCAAGGCTCTGGAACAGTTCGTTCAGGCGGATCTGGTTGTTCTCGGCGAGGACGTCGAACGAACCGTAGCGGGAGAACTCCGGCTTGAGCGGGTTGTTTTTCTGCCAGCCGCCGGTGGCATAGGCGTAGAAGTCTGCTCCGGGAGCGACAGAAGTGTCAAGATTTGCAAGGTCTATGGCGGCGACACTGCCGCCTTCGGAGCATTTGCAGGCAGTCATGCTTCCCGCAAGTGCTGTGGTGAGGATAAGCCCCATAATTGAAATACGTTTCATATTATTTTTTGATTTCCGCACAAATATACTCAAATTTGTAAGATTGTCTAAAGACAATATTCAGCATTATGGCACGAAAAAGTTTTATCTACAGATGTTTGGAGGGAATATTCTTCCCGGCCACCCGCATTATTCACAATCCCCTCATCTACAAGGAGAATGGGGAAATAATCAAAAAGATTCATTTCGACGAGCCTACAATACTCATATCCAATCACATAGCTCACCGCGACGGTACGGTTCTCTCATACCTGACCAGTCCCGACAAACTCCACAGCCTCGCCGCGAAGGACAGGTTCGAGCAGGGCGGGCTTATGAAATGGTACCTCACGCAGGCCGAGTGCATCCCCATCGACCGCAAGGGAATATCCACCGACTGGGTTCATGATTCAGTGAAAATGCTCCGGGAGCAGAAAGAATCAGTTGCCATATTCCCGGAAGGCAGGCACGGCCTCAATCACGAAATCCTGCCTTTCCACAGCGCCGCCACAACCGTCGCTGTGTTTTCCGGAGCCCCGATAGTCATTCTGTACAATGACGGGCCCTACAAATTGGGTAAGCGCTGCCGCTTCATGGTTTCGGAGCCCTTCCGTCTGCCGGCTCCTACCGCGGGGCTCGATGCCGCCTACATCGCCGAGCAGACCGACTTCACCCGCGAGCGGATGCTCTCCCTCCAGAAAAAACTTCAGGCAATTCCTGTAAAATAAACAACTGATATATGAAACTGAAAGCAATACTGTCATCAATCACCGTCCTGGCCATTGCCACAGCCTGCAACTGCGGGACAGACTATACTGAATTCGTCGATCCTGTCATCGGTACCGGTGACCATGGTCATGTGTTCTACGGTGCCGGCGTGCCTTTCGGCGGCGTGCAACTCGGCCCTACCAGCGTGCCGACAGCCTGGGACTGGTGTTCCGGCTACCACGCTTCCGACTCCAGCGTCATAGGCTTTTCACATACACGCGTCTGCGGCTCCGGAATCGGAGATCTGTTCGATGTGACTGTGATGCCGGTGTGCGGAGAGACTCAGTACAGCCGCAGCGGCATAGCGGCACATATCCTGCGCAGCAAGGAATACTGCGAACCGGGATATTACCGCGCGGAAATGGACCGCTACAATGTGAAGGTGGAACTTACCGCCGCAAAGCGAGTGGGCTTTCATAAATATGAGTTCGCCGCTCCCGCCGGAGACAACTCCATCGTCTTCGACCTCGCCCATGGCGGATGCTACGACCGTGTGACCGGCTCCGAAATCCGGATAATCGACAGCACCCGTATCTGCGGTTTCCGCCGCTCTACCGGATGGGCCAAGGACCAGGTGCAATATTTCTTCGCCGAATTTTCGCTTCCTTTCGCAAAGGCCGAAAATGTAGCCGAGCACTATTGGCGCTTTTACTTCCCCGGCGAGACGAAAATCAATCTGAAAGTCGCGCTTTCCCCCACATCGGCCGAGGCGGCCTGCGAAAACCTTGCCGCCGAAGTGCCGCATTGGAATTTCAATGCCGTCCGCAAGGCTGCAAAGGCCGCATGGAACAAGGAACTGTCCTGCGTGGAGATCGAGACTTCCGATGAGACCGCGCGCACTATTTTCTACACTGCGATGTACCACGCGATGACCGAGCCGATGCTGTTCGATGATGAGGCCGACTCCACATCCACATATACCGTGCTCTCGTTGTGGGATACTTACAGGGCCGAGATGCCCATGCTCACCATCCTCAAGCCGGGGATGCAGAACGACTTTGCAAACACCTTCCTCAAAATCTACGACAAGCAGGGAAAACTTCCCGTGTGGCATCTTGCCGGCAACGAGACCAACACCATGCCCGGCAATTCAGGCATCCCGGTTCTCGCCGACATCATCCTCAAGGGTTTCGACGGTTTCGATATGGAAAAGGCGTATGAAGCCCTCAAGGTCTCTTCAATGTGCCCCGAGCGCGGACAGGACCTGCGTATGAAATACGGCTATATCCCGGCCGACATTTTCAGGGCGTCTGTCGCCTACGATATGGAATACTCCCTCGACGACTGGGCGATGGCCCAGGTTGCAAGGAGGCTCGGGAAAGATGAAGACTACGAATATTTCCTCGAAAGAAGCCACTCATACCGCCGTCACTTCGACAAGAACACCGGTTTCATGAGAGGAGTCAGACTCGACGGCACTTTCACCGAGCCGTTCAATCCTATCTATACCGACCACCATGTCACCGATTACTGCGAAGGCAATGCCTGGCAGTACATCTGGCTCGCCCCGCACGACTTCCAGGGACTGTGCGACTGCTTCGGTTCCAGGGAAGAACTCCTCGTCAAACTCGATTCCCTCTTTGTGGTAAGTTCCGACCTCGCGGGTGACAATGTTTCTCCCGATGTTTCCGGACTTATCGGTCAATATGCCCACGGCAACGAGCCCAGCCACCATATCGTGTATTTCTACACTATGGCCGGCCAGCCTTGGAAGACCGCCGACCTTGTCAGGCGCATCTGCTCCGAACTCTACAGCGCGGCTCCCGCCGGGGTCTGCGGCAATGAGGACTGCGGCCAGATGTCCGCCTGGTATATCCTCTCCGCAATGGGCTTCTATCAGGTCGAGCCTGCCGGGGGGAGGTATTATTTCGGCTCTCCGCTTTTCGACAAGGTTACCATTCATCTTGAGAGCGGCAGGGATTTCGTGATCGAGGCTCCCGGAAACAGTGCCGACAACAAATACATCCAGCGAATCTATCTGAACAACAGACCTTATACCAAACCGTACATAGACTACAAGGATATAATGGCCGGCGGAGTGCTCCGTATCGAGATGGGCTCAACTCCCAAACTGTGGTACTGCGCCGACGAGCCTCAGAAATACTGTGACCAGCGGCCCGCCCCTCAGAACAGGCTTTTCCTTAATCCCACTATCGAAAGCGTCATTGCGAGTGTCACCGGGCAGCTCACCTGATATGGGACATCCTTTCAAAGATACACTTTCTCTCGAAGATGCGGTCCGAATCAACGGCCCGATGGCTTTCAATATAATGTTGAAGCCGGCAGGGTCTCTGTGCAACCTCGACTGCCAGTACTGCTACTACCTTGACAAATCCGAGATATACGGAGGACACGAACCTCTGATGAGCGAAGAAATGCTCGAAACTCTCGTGCGCGAATACATCAGGGCCAATGACGTTCCGCAGGTTATCTTCAATTGGCACGGCGGCGAGCCCACCATCCTGGGCATCGATTTCTACAAGAAAGCCATCGAGTTCGAACATAAATATGCGGACGGGAAGCAGATTCTCAACACTCTCCAGACCAACGGCACGCTCATCACTCGGCAATGGGCGGCTTTTTTCCGCGAGAACAATTTCCTCATAGGAATTTCCATCGACGGTCCCGAAGACATCCACGACCGTTACCGTAAAGACAAGGGCGGCCGTCCTACCTTCAGCAGGGTTATGGCCGGACTGAAGATACTTCAGGAAATGGGTGTGGAGTACAACACAATGTCCACGGTCAACAAGTTCAGCGAAGGTCGCGGCCTGGAAGTGTACCAGTTCCTCAAAGACCTCGGAAGCCAGTATATGCAATTCATGCCGGTTGTCGAACACGTCAAATATCCGACCCTGGGCAACGGAAAACCGGACAAGCGCGCAAGGCCGTTCATAGTAAACCCGTCGGAAGAAGGAGCGAGGCTTTCTCCCTGGTCCATCAGTTCCATAGGCTATGGGAAATTCATGTGTGACATCTTTGACTACTGGGTGCGCCACGATGTCGGCCGGTACTACGTCAATCTTTTCGACGCCACGCTTGCTTCCTGGTGCGGAGCGATGCCGGGAACCTGCGTTTATGCAAAGACCTGCGGCGGCAATGCTGTGATAGAACACAACGGAGACCTCTACCCCTGCGATCATTTCGTGTATCCGGAATATCTTGTCGGCAATATAAAAACTGCAGATATCAGAACTCTGATGGAATCCCCGAAACAGATAAAATTCGGGACGGACAAGAGAAGCGATCTTCCTTCAAAGTGCATTCGCTGTAAATATCTGTTCTGCTGCAACGGAGAATGTCCCAAGCACAGATTCAACAAAACCGAGAACGGGGACACGGGACTCAGCGCCCTTTGTGAGGGATACTATATGTTTTATTCCCATGTGGAAAAATATATGGACATTATGAAGGAACTGCTGATGCAACAGCGTCCGCCAGCCGCCATTATGATGAAATTCATCACTGGAGAACTGAAATAAATCTGCTCCCAAACAGCCTATGGAAAATTAAGTTGGCAAAAATTGAGTACATTTGCAGTTTAATTTCATTAAAATGGACGCATATACAAAAATTCCCATTCTTGAAGGACTTACCTTCGACGACGTTCTCCTGATTCCTGCGGCATCCGATGTGTTGCCGAGGGATGTCAATGTGTCTTCCCGTTTCACAAGGGACATCGTGCTGCAGACCCCTCTGCTTTCCGCCGCGATGGACACTGTCACAGAATCCGATATGGCGATTGCCATGGCCCGTGCCGGCGGTATCGGAGTGATTCACAAGAATATGACAATCGAGCGCCAGGCTGAGGAGGTCCGCAAGGTCAAAAGGGCCGAGAATGGCATGATATGCGACCCTGTGACCATTTCTCCGCAGGAGACGGTCGGGGATGTGCTCGCGCTGATGGCCAGACATCATATCGGAGGCATTCCGGTGGTAGACGGGCAAATGCATCTTGTGGGCATCGTCACCAACAGGGACCTGCGCTTCCAGACAGATATGCTCCGCCCCGTGAGCGAAGTCATGACAAAGGAGAATCTTGTCACCGCTCCCAAGGGCGTCACCCACGCCGAGGCCCAGGAAATCCTCCGCAAGTACAAGATCGAGAAACTCCCCGTCATCGAGGGCGGGAAGCTGGTCGGCCTCATCACATACAAGGACCTGATGAAAATCAAGGTCAACCCCATAGCGTCCAAGGACAGTCTCGGAAGGCTCCGCTGCGCCGCCGCCGTCGGGGTGAAGTCCGACACCATTGACAGGATAAGGACTCTGGTCGATGCCGGTGCCGATGCAGTTGTCATCGATACCGCGCACGGACACTCCGCTGGCGTGCTCAAGGTCATTTCCGAAGCCTGCAAGGCCCTTCCCGATGTGCAGATAGTTGCCGGTAATGTGGCGACAGCCGAAGGAGCGAAGGCTCTTGCCGATGCCGGAGTAAGTGCAGTCAAGGTGGGTATAGGTCCCGGCTCCATCTGCACGACCAGAATCATCGCCGGAGTGGGAATGCCCCAACTTTCAGCCGTTATGCTCGCCTCGGAAGCCCTCAAGGGTAGCGGCGTCCCGGTGATTGCCGACGGTGGAATCCGCTATTCCGGTGACATAGTCAAGGCCCTTGCGGCAGGAGCCGGCACGGTAATGATTGGCTCTCTTGTGGCCGGAGTCGAGGAAAGCCCCGGCGAGACCATCATCCTGAACGGCAGGAAGTTCAAGGCTTACCGCGGAATGGGTTCCCTCGAAGCCATGCAGAACGGTTCCAAGGACCGCTATTTCCAGGATATGGAATCCGATATCAAGAAACTTGTGCCGGAAGGCATTGTGGCGCAGGTTCCCTATAAAGGCACCCTTGCCGAGGTCATCTACCAGTTGGTGGGCGGACTTCGTGCCGGAATGGGCTATTGCGGCGCTCATACTATCGAAGAGCTCCGTCAGGCACAGTTTGTGCGTATCACCCAGGCCGGATTCCTTGAAAGTCACCCTCACGATGTGACAATCACCAAGGAGGCCCCCAATTATTCCCGCTGAAACTTATGAGATTTCCAACAAGATTTTTCCTCTCCGCAGCTGCGGCCGTCACCGTTTCCCTGACCGCCGCAGCCCAGAAATATGACGGCATCATAGACAAGACCATAGCTGTGATAGGCAACGAGATGATTACCCTCTCAGAAGTGGAGGAGTCCATGTCGATGCTGAGGATGAGAGGCGTCACAACCGACAGGAAGGCCCGCTGCGAGAGTTTCGAGCAGATGATGGTGGCGAAACTCTTTCTCATGCAGGCCAGGATAGACTCCCTCACTGTGAACAATGAGAATGTCGAGGCCGAACTTGCACAGCGTATCGACCATGTCAAGAGTGAATACGGATCGGAAGAGGCTGTGGAGACACTTTTCGGCAAGAAGATGTACACTCTGCGCGCCGAGTGGCGCCATGCCCTCCAGGAGCAGAGTCTCACCCAGCAGATGCAGGGCGAGATAGCCCGCAAGGCTCCTGAACTCACCCCTTCCCAGGTTGAGGCCTACATCAGGAACACTCCGGCGGAGGACCTCCCCATGGTTCCGATAAAGTACAGGCTGAGTCAGATTTGCGTCTATCCCGACAAGGAGGCCGCCGCAATGGCCGTCAAGGAAAAACTTCTTTCTCTGAGGGAGAGAATCATCAACGGAGAGAAATTCTCCACCCTTGCCCGCCTGTATTCCCAGGACCCCGGAAGTGCCCGCAGGGGAGGAGAACTCGGAATGATTTCCAAGTCTCTGCTGTGGCCGGCCTTTTCCGACTGCGCGATGTCCCTCAAGCCCGGCATGGTCTCCCAGATTGTCGAGACTCCGGACGGCTTCCACATCATCGAAGTTCTCGAAAGGAAAGGCGACATGTTCAATGCACGCCACATTCTCATAGCACCTGAATACACTATCGAAGACAAAATCAACGCCTTCAACCAACTCGACAGCATCAGGAATCTGGTGGTCACCGATGTGATGGATTTCGACATGGCGGCGCGTTTCTTCTCCGAGGACAACGCCACACGCACCAACGGAGGCCAGATGTCCGACCCCAACACCGGTTCCACATATTTCGAAATAGACCAGCTCAAGCCACAGGACTATGCCGCCATCCGCAATTTGAAGGTCGGTGAGATTTCCGCTCCGGTGCAGTCTCTCGACAATGAAGGACGTTCCGGCCAGACGGTGTATAAAATCATCCGCCTCGACGAGATAGTTCCGGCCCATACCGCCACATTCGAACACGACTTCGCCATGATTCAGGAGCAGGCCCGTTCCGAAGGTGTCCAGGAAGTGATAGACGATTTCATCAAGTCCAAGATAGAAAGCACATATATCATCATCGATCCGCTTTTCGGCGACTGCGATTTCGATTACCCCGGCTGGAGGCAATATATCAACAAATAGGAAGGGATGTTTTCAGGCAGAAGAAATAAGATTTTCGGCATTCTCATGGCGGGAGTGCTGCTTTTCCTTTTGCCAGTAGAGGTTTCGGCGCAGTTCCCGGGCCGCCGCAGTTCAAACGGAAACGGGAACAGGGAGGACCAGGACAGTCTTGTGAGGCTGATGTACGCCGACACCCTTCAGCTCATCACCATCGGCTCCAAGGACTACCGGCAGGTGTTCGGCCATCCGGCACAGTTCCTCCACAACGGCACTTATCTCTATTGCGAAAGCGCAATATGGGATGTGGAGTCGCAGATAATCAATGCCAAGGGCAATGTCCGCATCGTGCAGGACGGGACCACCCTGACCAGCGAAAGGTCTGCCTACTGGATAGAGCGTGACCTCGCGGAGTTCCGCGGCACTCTTGTGCAGCTTGAAGACGAGGACGGCAACCTCCTGCGCACACATTATCTGGACTACAACACCAAGGACAGTGTCGCCATCTTCACCGGCGGCGCATCCATGAAGGACAAGGACGGCAATATCATCGAGTCCATCGACGGCCGCTATGATTCCAAGATAAACACCTTCGAATTTTCGGGCAATGTGAATATGTTCACCGACTCCGTGTTCATCCGCACCCCCGAACTTGTCTATGAGAGCGACAGCTCTCTGGCCACATTCAAGCGTGAAGTCCACATGTGGCAGGAGGACAACATGCTCTCCAGCCGCTACGGCTGGTACAACAGCGACTCCCAGACCTTTTTCTTCACCGACCATGTGCACGGTCTCGCCAGGGACCAGGAGCAGTGGAGCGATTCCCTTTACATATACCGGGGTACCGGGAATGTCAATATGTACGGACATGTGCAGATTCTCGACACGACTCGCAACGCCCTGGCTCTTGCCGGCGCGGCCGAGTATGTGGATTCCCTTTCCCGCCTGACTATGATGCGAAGGCCGGCTGTGGTGGCGCTGGTGGATGATGAGAACAACCCCGGACAACTTGACTCCGCCTTTATCGGCGCCGATTCCATAATATGCGTCAGCCGTTACCGTTTCGAGGTCGATTCCGCGGCGGTCAATGATGCCGGGGCGCGCCTTTCATCCGTGGATGTCGATCCTGTGACGGAACTGCGCGTGCAGGCGGCGGCCAAGGCGGCGGAGGAAGCAGCGAAAGCTGCCGAAGAAGACCCCAACAATGCCGCCAATGCGGCAAAGAGGGCGGAGGAATATGCGAAACAGAAGGCTCTTGAGGAAGAAAATGCGGCTCAGGCGAGCTCCGCAAACATGTTCCAGAGGATAAAGGCGAAAATTTCTGAGCGCAAGACGGCGAAGGCTGCGGCAAAAGCGGCCAAACAGGCGATGCTCGATTCTCTGGCGAACCTCTCCTCTGCGGTTGATTCCACCGCACTTGCCGATTCGCTCTCATCTATCCCGGATTCCCTTGCCACCGGACTGGATTCGCTTTCTGCGGTTCTCGATTCCCTGGATATGGGTCTTGGCACCAATTCCGAAAGTTCGGACTCCCTTGCCACGGATCCGGATTCTTTTGCGGCGGCTCTGGATTCCCTTGCCGCCGGATTGGATTCGCTGCAACTGGATTCCCTGCACCGGGCCGACTCCATAAGGATAGCCGATTCCCTTGCCGCAATAGTTCCGGACAGCACCCGCATCACTTTCCTCACGGCCCTCAGCAATGTCAGGATTTTCAGGGAAAATATGCAGGTGCGCTGCGATTCCCTCGAATACAGCGACCTCGATTCGCTTGCCAGATTGTACAATTCCCCTAAGATATGGAATGAAATCCGCCATCAATATGTCGCCGACAGCATCTATGCAGTGATTCGCGGCAATGCTATGGAAAAGGCCCATCTCCTTTCCAATGCATTCATTCACATACAGGAAGATACTCTCCACTATGACCAGATCCGCTCCGCGGAAATGACGGCATATTTCGCTTCCGCCGGAACCCTGTCCCGCTTCGATGCCCTCGGAGGCGCCGTGGCGCTGTTCTTCATAGAGGAAAACGATGCTATAGCCACATCCAACAGGAAAGAGTGCCGCATGCTTTCCGCCACTTTCAAGGACGGGGATATAGAGCGCGTCCATTACTACGAAGATGTCAAGAGCGATGCCTCTCCTGTGGCCCAGATGACCCGTGAGGACAAGATTATCAAGGGCTTTGTCTGGACTCCCGAGGACCGTCCGGCCAGCCGCTACGACATCACTCCCTGGGGAGTGCGCCGCAGCGAGAGATATGCGTTCGAAAATGTCCAGAAAGCGAATTTTGCTTTCACCAAGAATTATTTCCCCGGCTACATAGAGAATATCAATCAGGAAATCAAGGACAGAATAGCCCTGAAGGAGTTCCGGAAAGCGGAAAAAGCGCGCCTGAAGGCTCTCGAGGCTGAGGCGGCTGCCGATACGCTTGCACATGCCGACTCTCTCGCTGCGAAGGATTCTCTTGTGGCCGCATCCGATACGCTTGCACCCCGGACTCCTTCTGACAGCACATCCGTCGCCGCTGCGGATTCACTTTCCACCGCCTCGGATTCTATTTCTGTCGCCGCTGAAGTCCGGGAACCTACCGCTGCTCAGTTGAGGGCTCAGGAGCGGGAAAGGAAGAAGGCTGAAAAAGCCGAGGCCCGCAAGGCCAGACAGGAGCTTGCCCAGGCCCGCTGGGATGCAAAGGAGGCGGAGCGCCAGAAGAAGATAGAAGCCCGTCGGGAGGCCAAACTGGAGAAAGAGCGGCAGAAGAAACTGAAAATTCTCCGCACACAGTCAGCGCGCGAAGTCGAGGAGCAGGCAAAGGTCCGCAAATACATAAACAAATACGTATATGAACGATATTAACAAGATTGTCAACCAATTTGACATCAAAGGTGAAGTTCTTGAAATCAAGCCCCTTGGCAATGGCCTTATCAATGACACATACCTTGTGGTCACTTCCGGGGATGCTCCTGATTATGTGCTTCAGCGCATCAACAATGCCATTTTCCGGGATGTCGAACTTCTCCAGCACAATATCGAGGCTGTGACCGCCCACATCCGTTCCCGTCTTGTCAGGGACGGATCCGCCGACATAGACAGGAAAGTGCTGACCTTCATCCCGGTGAGGGCCACAGGCAAGACTTATCTGGAGCAGGACGGAAAGTACTGGAGGGTTTCTGTCTTTATCAGGGATTCGTTCACTTATGAGACTGTGAATCCCGAGTATTCATATTACGCCGGCCGGGCGTTCGGAAATTTTGAGGCGGTACTTTCAGATATCGACGTCACCCTCGGAGAGACCATTCCCGATTTTCACAACATGGAACTCCGTTCCCGTCAGCTCAGGGAAGCAGTCGCAGCCGACAAGGCCTCAAGGGTGCAGAATCCTGAGGTCCAGGCCATTCTCAAGGATATTGCCGCCTGGGATACTGAAATGTGCAAGGCCGAGCGCATGTACCGTGAGGGAATTCTTCCCAAGCGTATCTGCCATTGTGACACCAAGGTCAACAATATGCTCTTCGACAAGGACGGCAACATTCTCTGTGTCATAGACCTCGACACTGTGATGCCGAGTTTCGTCTTTTCTGATTTCGGCGACTTCCTCCGTACCGGAGCCAACACCGTGGCCGAGGATTGCCCCCAAATCGACAAAGTTGCCTTCCGTATGGATATTTTCGAGGCTTTCACCAAAGGCTATCTTGAATCCGCAAGCTGCTTCCTGACTCCCGTGGAGAAGGAGAATCTTCCGTATGCAGCCCTGCTCTTCCCTTATATGCAGGCAGTCCGCTTCTTTGCCGACTATCTCAACGGGGACACCTACTACAAGATAAAGTATCCGGAGCACAATCTTGTCCGCACCCGCAACCAGATGGCTCTTTTCCACAGTGCTCTCCAGCATCTGGATGAAATGAAGAAAATCATCGGGATTTAAGTCATTCCTGAAAATTTTTCCTATATTTACACTTGGTTGTTCCTTTATGTAAAACAATGCCCCGCAAGGGCTAAAATCGAGGTAAAATGGAAATTACTATCAAATCCCTCAAATTCGATGCAGATAAGAAGCTTATCGCATTCGTAGAGAAGAAAGTCGCAAGGCTTTCCAAATTTCTTGCAGGCGCCGATACCGACGCGGATGTCACTCTCACTCTTGAAAAAGACGGGAAGGCCGCCAAAATCCAGATTCCCGGTGTTGCAGGCGGTTTGATAATCGAGCGTACCTCAGATACTTTCGAGAACGCCATCACTGCATGCGTGGACGCGATGAAAGAAAAGCTCACCCGCGAAAAAGAAAAGAAACAAGCCTGAAATTATTTTCAAAAAAGCCTGAGAAATCAGGCTTTTTCTTTTTCAAGAGAATCCATATCTATATCCCCCAGCGTCTCCACTTTCAATTTCAACCCCCGGGTGTACCCGTAGCACTCTGTCACAAGACGCTTGGTCTCCTCTATCAACTCATCTATTCTGTCGAGACTCGACTCAGGATTCCTGACAATGCTCTCGATTTCCTTGAGCCTGTCCACATGCTGGATATACTCTTTATTTGTCATCTTTTCCTTGGATTTTTTTGTCGGTTATTAGACATCGCCAGAGGCCTTCGGCAAACCTCAGAGAGAATTTGCCTCCGACTTCCTTTGAATTCACATTTTTAAGGACAGTACCCTTCTCATCCACCGCCAGCACATATCCCTGCCTGAGGATGCTGCGGGGGTCGGCGTTGCTTATTCCTGCACTTAGCAGGGCCACCTTGTTTTCAAGGTCGTTCAATGCCGCGTTGATTGCGAAGCGGATGTTCGTGACGCAGCGGGTCGCTTCGTTTTCACAGCGGGCGATGGCATCCGTCATTGCGTCCTGTACGGCAGCGAAGGCCTCTGTCATCCGGGCTTCCACTTCATAGACCCAGTCTATCAGGAAGTCAGCCAGCGCCGTAGGGGTCTTGAAATGGTCGTGGGAGACCATGTCTGCGATATGGTAATCCCGCTCGTGGCCTATGGCCGTCAGTACAGGAATGTGGCAGTCGGCGATTCTTCGGGCAAGGTCGTAATCATCGAAGCAGTAAAGGTCTGACTCGGCGCCTCCGCCCCTGAAAATGAAGATAACATCATAGACACCTTCGCTTTCTATTTCGTCCAGGCAGGAAATTATCGATTCCGGGGCCGAATCTCCCTGCACAAGTGAGTTGAAGAGAGTGTAATTGAACTTGTAGCCTTCCTCGTTGGATTCGACATGGTTGATGAAGTCTCCGTAGCCGGCGGCGCTGTCAGATGAAATCAGGGCAATCCGCGACGGAAGGTAGGGGAGCGGTATCTCCTTCTGCCTGTCCATACTGCCGTCTTTGGTGAGTTTTTCGATATTGGCTCTTTTCTCGCGCTCCCTTTCGCCGATGGAGTAATTTTCGTCTATATCGGAAATGTTGAGGGAAAGTCCGAAGACGGGATGGTATTCCACCCTGGCTCTCACCACTATCGAGAGTCCCGTTTCCAACTTTTTCCCGGTCGCGCGTTCAAAGGCGCTGATTATGCCGGATTTGGAAGCCCAGAGGGTGCCGCGGGCCTTGGCCGCGATTTCCCCGTCCGGGTTTTTCTGGATGAATCCGAAATAATGGTGGCCTTTGGACAGGCTGTGCGATTCGATTTCCACCCGCACCCACATTTCAAGAACTCCAATCCGTTCTCTGATGAGGGATTGGAGTTCTGAAAGTTCGGTGTATCTGTCTTGGGCCATCTATGTCACTTGGTGATTGTCTGCTCGGTGAAGTAGGAGATAGGAGACTTGAGCCCGCATTTCTCGAATTTACCAAACAGGTAGAGTCCTGCGAGGACGAGTACTGCGACCACGAGAATCTTCACCCATGCGGGAGTGCCTTTCTTTGCGAAGGGATCCTTGACCTTTACGATGGGATACTTGGCGGAAGATGTGAGAGTCTTGCCGAAGAGGTTGTTGACAAGCACTGCGGCGTTGATAGCCCATCCGTTGGCATTGAGTACCGGACCGAGGTTTCTCTTGCGGAGTTTCAGCCATGCGAGGAAGCAGGAAGGACCTGAAATCACCAGCATTATGCCGAAAATTATCAGGAGAGTCTGCCAGGCGGGAGTCGCTTTGACGCCGCCTACAACCTGACCAATGAACTGTCCGATATAGCCGACAGCCATACCGATGGCGGCGAAGATACCGGCGAATTTGGCGATGTCGAATTTGGTTTTCAAATCAACTGCTCCTGCGGCCGGCTTGTCGGCTGTCTCCTGAAGATTGGCGATGGACTTGCTTTCCTTCTCTGCGGCATTCTTCGAGATCTTGTCGGTGATGAAGTTGCCGAGTTTGCGGTAAGGGCTCCAGAAGGCCTGCTTGATGCTGATGGGGTTATCGACAACTTTTGTTACAGTTGCCCTCCAGTCCAGCCCTGCATTATCATAGAAGACGGCATTCTTGCCGACCCTGATGTCTGTGACGGAGCCTTCAGTGAGGACTGCGACAATGTTCATCGGAGCCTTTCCGGGAGCTACACACTGGCAGTAGATAAGGAACATTCCGCTGAGATTGGCCATATCTGCGTGACCGCCCATATCCTTCACCTTGAGGCAGAGTGAGCAGCAACGCTGGTCGATATAGAGTTTGCCGACATTGAAGATGGCCTTGCATTCCTGTTTGTTGGCATAGAAGTCGCTGAGGACCACATAGTTGCGGAGCAACTGATAGAAATCCCTGCTGAGGTGGAGAACTTTGTTGACATAGTCGATTTCAGCAGCGGCGGGAAGTTCGCACTCAAAACGTCTGGCATTTTCAGAAATAAATATCTTCACAGCTTCGATACCGTCGCCTTCCACTTCGGCTCCTGCCTTTGAACCGATCCATGCCTTGTATGCACCGAACTTGGCGGTAATGCTGTTCCACTGCGCCTCGGTGATTCCGGTGGCTCCGGGGTAATCCTTGTCGAGGACAAGGGCCTTGAGGTTGTCGAACTGGGCCTTGAGCGCGGGGTTGATGGCGGTATAGAGAAGCACACCGTCGGCTGAAGGATGAGAGAGAGGATATTTTGCGATTTTGTCAATGTTCTCAGAGAGGTTTTCCCCGCTGATGAGGGCAACCGCTTCTGCGGACACATCAACAGATGCTGCACAATCTGCGTTGAAATTGATGAGTTTGCAGCGCATGAAATAGTCGGCTATTTTGGCGCTGAGTCCTTCCACTGCCCCGAGAGCGGCGGCGGTGTCGGCACCGTAAGGCTTGATGGCGGCATCGGCCTCACCTGCGGCAACCCATTTCTCATAAGACACGCATGCGTTGTAATGATTCTCGGAGGCGATGACTTCGGCGATGTCGGCTGCTGATATGGTGTTGCCGCTCTTGCCGGTGACCTTCAGAATCCTTTCAGCGATTGAGGCGAACTTCGCACCGTCTTCAGTGCCTTTGTTGACATCGTCAAGGTTGATTTCGCTGCATCCCTCGAGCACCTTGTCCTTATTGGTGAACACATCCGTGATAACCTTGGCGGCAGAGACCACCTCGGGCACCTTGATATAACCGTCATTGTCGGTGTCAATCATCTTCAGAGTGTCCATATCGAACTCCAGAGAGTCGATGGGGCAGCTGAGCACCGTCCATAATTTCTGGTCAAGTTCGCCCAGATGAGCGATATCTTCACCACTTTGGATGTTGACCCTTACAATCCCGCCCATTGAGCAGAACTTCCACTGGTATCCATCCTTTTTGATAAGCTTTGAGATTTTGTCGGCTTTCATAGTAAATGTATTTTAGTATTTGATATTCATGGTTTGGTTGTCAGATGTTTTTGGCTTCAGTCCTTTCGGTACTTTTCCCACCGCTCCGGCCGAATCGAACAAAGTTATTCAATTTTTTTTGTATAACATCAGTTTTTCTCTATATTTGCAGTCCCAATCCACTCACGGGACCTGGAGAGGTGGTAGAGTGGTCGATTACGGCAGTCTTGAAAACTGTTGAGCTGAAAGGCTCCGGGGGTTCGAATCCCTCCCTCTCCGCAAGATAACAAAATGATTATCAATGAATTAGCATCGCGAAAGCGATGCTAATTCTGTTTACGGTCGGGCCCGTTGAAAGCTTGCTTTCATAAGGGTCCGGGCGGAAACAGAATAGCGGCCATCGGCCGCGTAATTCATTGATATTCAGCTACACTATCTTGCAAGGGCCCCTCCGGCGAGGAGGAAGGGAAAAGGCTCGCCGCAGGCGAGGCTAATCCCACCGGAGGTTCTGGTTACCAGCACTCCGGCTACTATCCCCCATAACCATCGACAAATAGAGACAAATTTTCAAGTGTTGTAAGTTATTTGTAACCGATTATGAATAACCATAACCTACGAGTAGATGTACATTTGTTTCGCATATTGTCCAGGCAAATGCATTTTACTCGAAATTTTGCGTAATTTTGCATATTGCTCATTTTGCTTTTATGGACTCTTTGTTCTCATATAAGGATTTTGTCGATTCATCTTATGATGCCAACGACCAGCGACCAACATGCGTTGAGATTTGTGCTGGAGCTGGTGGCCAGGCACTCGGACTGGAACAGGCCGGATTCAGACATATAGCCCTTGTTGAAATAGAGAAGGAGTATTGTACAACCCTCCTTGGCAATCGCCCTTCTTGGAACGTTATCTCGGAGGATGTTCATTCCTTCAGCGGGGCTCCTTATGCTGGAGCGGATTTATTTGCAGGAGGTGTTCCGTGTCCTCCGTTTTCTGTTGCAGGGAAGCAACTTGGGGAAAACGATGAAAGAGACCTATTCCCTCAGGCAATACGATTGATTCGAGAAATTAATCCGAAAGCGATACTTCTCGAAAATGTTCGAGGTATATTTGACAAGGTGTTTGATGATTACCGTAAGCGTATCAAAAGTGAAATAGAAGATCTTGGCTATAGAGTTTATTGGAAATTGTTGAATGCCTCGGATTATGGTGTGCCACAGTTGCGGCCACGTGCGGTATTGGTCGCTATCAGAAATGATATTTCAGGCGATTTTTCTTTCCCCTCACCTTGTGATAAAAAAGTATCTGTTGGAGAGGCAATTTGCGATTTGCTCGGAGAAAATGGTTGGAAACAATGTGAAGAGTGGAAGGAATCCGCGAATATTGTTGCTCCAACAATTGTCGGTGGTTCCAAGAAGCACGGCGGTCCTGACCTGGGTCCCACAAGAGCACGTAACGCCTGGGCTGCTATAGGAATAGATGGGAAAGGCATTGCAGATGATGCTCCTTTAAGTAATTTTGAGGGGAATCCCAGACTTACTACAAGAATGGTTGCAAGGATACAGGGATTCCCTGATGATTGGAGATTCAAAGGAGGAAAAACTTTAGTGTATCGTCAAATTGGAAATGCTTTCCCTCCTCCTGTTGCAAAGGCCGTAGGTGAAAAAATAAAAGAATGTTTGTCTTAATTCCGACTGATATGGAAGAAATAACTGCTTCAATGATAAAACAGGCAAGAGGATGCTATCATCAGAACCTTCTTGATTCGATACTTACCATAAGCAATTCTGGGATTCCTTCAAATGCTGACTCCAGTAGCAAGCTTTCCATACGTATCGCAAAAGGCATAACAGATATGCTTGAATCTAGAACCGATCATAAGTATGTCGCTCAATCTTCCGGAAAAGCATTTGAAGAAATCAATATGCAATTCCTTCAGGATACGATACCTATGCTGCAGGAGTTCAGACCAGCGAAATGGACAATCCAAAGACTCGGCAATTCGAACAAAAACGGGATTGCTAATTTTGAACAGTATGCGCATCTTGAAGAGTTGAACGCATTAGCCAGCGCAAATAAGGTACTTGCGACTGCTATGGGCAGGGATTATATGGTGTGTCCGGACGTTGTTGTGTATAGGGACCCTCTTGAAGACGAGGAACTTAATAAAAATTTGCATCTGGTTGACTCAGAAACAGCCTGTCGTACTATACTAAGAAAAGCCAATGGTGGCAAGCAAATTCTTCACGCAAGTGTTTCCTCTAAATGGACTATTCGATCTGATAGAAGCCAAAACAGCAGAACAGAAGCATTGAATCTCATAAGGAATAGAAAAGGTCATCTTCCTCATATTGTCGTCATTACTGCTGAACCATTGCCGAGTAGAATTGCTTCCATCGCTTTGGGTACGGGGGACATTGATTGCGTTTATCATTCTTTTTTGTATGAGTTGGTAGAAGCCGTAAATAAGGCAAATCTTGAAGATGCTTCAGAAATGCTAAACATAATGATAGATGGCAAACGGCTTAAAGATATTTCAGATTTACCGTTCGATCTTATGATATAGCCTACGTGTACTATGGATGCGGTTACACTTGCTTATTCCAAAAAGACATGCCACATTTGTCTGCCAAAGA
>JAKSKQ010000031.1 GCA_024401675.1 Bacteroidales bacterium
TTCCCCTGCGTCCGGCATACCGGAGAAGAGCACTCCTGTTGATGTTATACAAGTCAGCTGCAGCGGACAGTATATACAGACTCTCCTGGCCTGACAGATTAGGCTAACTTATTTTTCCATCATATTCCCTCACGTTCCTACAAAGGGGGTGGAATAAGCAAAAAGTTAGCCTGCATTTTCGTGCAAGCTAACTTTCAAAGTATTGTAAATCAATAAATTACAACATCAATACTCTTCCTCATTCCACAGGAAGTCGTCGTTGGTGGGATAGTCGGGCCAGATGTCTTCGATGCTTTCGTAGATTTCGCCGTCGTCTTCAAGTTCCTCAAGATTCTCTATGACTTCCTCGGGGGCGCCGGAACGGGACGCGTAGTCGAGAAGTTCTTCTTTTGTGGCGGGCCAGGGAGCATCCTCAAGCCTGTATGCCAGTTCAAGTGTCCAATACATATGTGTTTCCTTATTATGGTTTAGGGTGCGCAAAGATATAAAAAAATTGTAACTTTGCGCACCTCGGTCACAAGGTATCGGAAAATATCTCTGAAAGCTTGAAGAATATGGCATATCGGAACATGGAACAATACGATGAAAAGACCACTTGTGAGATTGCCTCGCATGTGGAGGCGATTCTGCGTCTGATGGGTGAAGATCCTGGACGTGAGGGGCTTGTAAAGACTCCTGAGAGGGTGGCTAAGGCTCTCCAGTTCATCGTGAAGGGACGCGGGGAGGATGGTGATGAAATTTTGCGAAGCGCGCTTTTCGAGGAGGATTACAGTCAGATGGTCCTGGTCCGCGACATAGAACTTTACAGCACTTGCGAGCACCACATGATGCCCTTCATAGGGAAGGCTCATGTGGCATATATCCCCAACGGCAGAATCACCGGGCTGAGCAAGATAGCCCGCGTGGTGGAAACTTACTCCCGCCGGGTTCCGGGCGAGGAGCGCCTGACTGTTGAAAGAAAGGACTGCGTCCAGCGCACGCTGCGACCCCTGGGTGTCGCTGTCGTCATAGAGGCTACTCATACCTGCATGAGCGTCAGGGGAGTACAGAAAGCCAACGCCATCACCACAACTTCGGCGTTCTCGGGCATCTTCCTCAGCGATGAGCGCACCCGCAATGAATTTCTGAATCTGATAAAGCGCTAGTGCTTCTTCGACAGGGCGTGCAACTTCGAGTCGGCTGCGATGAAATCAATCAGCGAAGTCACAATCTCATAAGTACGGCCACCGACCCGGTAATCGGTAGGAGTGACGAAGTTCACCCTTTCCTGCTTGAGCAGAGTGGCGGCCTTGGCATGCTTGGTCTCGTTTTCAGGATTATAGACGGCGATGGAGTGCCCGCCGAACATTTTCACAATTTTCATGCAGGGAACATCGGTGTCGCCGTCCCCGAAATAAATCATGTGCGGGAACGGGATGCGCTTCTTGTCCTCGGCCTGGCTTTCGTTGACCAGTTTGTTGTCGCGGACTGAAAGGATGCCTTTGTTGATCTTGAAGAGGAACTGTGTCTTGGCGGTGTAATCCACCGCCACTCCGGGCCAGATGGCTTCGCCGCATTCGTCATAGAGGAACGAACTGGCGAAAATTTTCTTGAACTCGGAAGCGATGGGGGTGCCCTCAATCATTTCGGAGAGTCCGGATGAGTTGATATAGTGCTCCACCACAACTCCGTGGCGGTTCCCGTAGTCATTCACTGCGCTGAACCACTCCCTGACACCGGGATAAAGTTCGACCTGCGAACCGAAACGGCGGAAATCGCTCTTGCGGAGCCTCATACCGTTTTTCTGGGCCTCGTCGAACATCAGTTTCATGTAACTGAGAATGTTGCTGGCATCCTGTCCCTTGGCGATGGAGTCGCTCTGCTCCCAGAATTGGGGTATGCTTTTGCCGATGGCCTGGATGAAGCCGAATTCCTGCATGTTGCCCGGGGAGAGAGTCCCGTCGAAATCATAAACCAGTGCTACGATAGGATGTTTCATGGCATTATTGTTGAAGGTGTTACACGATATAAACGAGCATTTGTGTACAAATATAAGGTTTTTTGTGTAAATTTGCTTTCTTGTACGGTTATGAAACATTATTTTGAATCACTGGAAGAGGCTATCCGGAAAAATTGGAAAAATCCGGCCCTCTCCGATTATCTCGGTGAGACCTTCACCTTCGGGATGCTGGCCTCCTCGATAGAGAAAATCCATATTTTCCTTGAACTTGCAGGCATACGCAAGGGTGACAAGGTTGCACTGTGCGCCCGAAACAGCGCCCGCTGGGCGGTCACATTCCTCGGCGCCAACACTTACGAGTCCATCGTGGTTCCCCTGCTTGCCGATTTCACGCCGGACAATATCAATTCCCTCGTGACGCATTCCGAGAGCCGCCTGCTTTTCACCGATACCGAAATGTGGCGCAAGTTGGACATCATGAAGATGCCGGGCCTTATTGCCGTGGTGTCTGTCAATGATTTCAGCGTGCTCTGGGCCGCGGACTCCAAGCTTACCCAGATTCATGAGGAAATAGGGAAGATTTTCTCCCAGCGCCATCGCGGCGGCCTTCTTCCGGACGAGGTTTCCTATCCCAAGGACAATGCGAAGAAGATAGCGCTGATAAATTACACCTCCGGCACCACCAGCGCCCCCAAAGGCGTCATGATCCGCTACGAAAGCCTCAGTTCCAATATCACCATCGGACACAATATGCTCCCCACAAGAAACGGGGACGCGCTGATATCCATGTTGCCTATGGCTCATATGTACGGACTGGTTTTCGAACTGATCTACCCTATCTGCGACGGAGTCCATATCACATATCTTAGCAAGACACCGACCCCCCGTACTCTCATGGTTGCCTTGAAGAAGGTCCGGCCGTATCTGATAATGACAGTGCCTCTGGTGATTGAGAAGATCTTCAAGAACAACGTGATCCCCCAGGCTGAAAAGCCGGTGAACAAGTTCCTGCTCGCCGTTCCGGGTGTCCACGGGGTGATGCGCAAGATATTCCACAGACGCATAATGGCCGGCTTCGGCGGCCGTGTACGCTACATTGTCATAGGAGGTGCCGCTCTGAGCCCGCAGGTGGAAAAGTATCTCCACATGTTCGGCATGCCCTATTCTGTCGGCTACGGCATGACCGAGGCGGCGCCGCTTCTGGGCTTCGAAAGGGTGGGCAAGTATGTGATGCACAGTTGCGGCAAGGCCGTCGGGGATATGAAAATCCGCATAGATTCCGAGGATCCGCAGAATGTTCCCGGTGAAATCCAGGCCTACGGCGTCAATGTGATGGAAGGCTATTTCAAGAACGAACTTGCTACAGGGGCCGCATTCACCGATGACGGCTGGCTGCGTACCGGCGACCTAGGAGTAATCGATCCGCAGGGCAATATCTATATCCGCGGACGCAGCAAGAACATGATTCTTTCTGCGAACGGACAGAATATCTATCCGGAGGAGATTGAGGCCATCATAAACACCAGCCCCTATGTGCTGGAATCTGTTGTGGTGGACCGGTATCCGAGCCTTGTGGCCCTGGTGCATCTGGACAAGAAGAGACTGGAGAAGGACTCCGTGGACAACGAGGGCCTTCAGAACATCCTCGATCTGATGCACTCCATCGTCAACCGCCAGCTCCCCTCATACAGTCAGATTGCAAAATTCGAAGTGGTGGACGAGCCGTTTGCAAAAACCCCGAAATTCAGTATCAAAAGATATCTTTATAAATAATGCATAATTATGGAACAGAATAAAGGCAAGATTGGTGTGACCACCGAAAACATATTCCCGGTCATCAAACAGTTTCTTTACAGCGATCATGAAATTTTCCTCCGCGAACTAGTTGCGAATGCGGTGGACGCGTCACGCAAGATGGAGGCGCTTGCCGCAAGCGGCGAATGTACTTCCGAAATAGGCTCTCTCAGGGTTGAAATCGAACTCGACGAGAAAAAGAAGGAACTCCGCATCATCGACCACGGCATCGGCATGACGGAGGAGGAAGTTGACAAATACATCAACCAGATAGCATTCTCGTCCGCAGGCGAGTTCCTTGAGAAGTACAAGGACCAGCTCGGCAGCATCATAGGCCACTTCGGGCTCGGATTCTATTCCGCGTTCATGGTAGCGGACCATGTGACCATCGAGACCCTCTCCTGGAAAGAAGGCGCGACGGCCGTCAAATGGACCTGCGACGGTTCTCCTGAATATGAGATGGGCAGGTGCGACAAGGCGGATCGGGGCACAGTCATCACTCTGCATATCGACAAGGACAACAAGGAATTCGCCGAAAAGGGCCGCATCAAGGGCCTCCTTGAGAAATACTGCAAGTTCATGCCTCTTCCCATTGTCTTCGGCAAGCAGCAGGAGTGGAAGGACGGCAAATATGTCGATACCGACAAGGACCTTGTAATCAATTCGGTAGAGCCTTTGTGGGTGAAGAAACCCGCTGACTTGAAGGATGAGGACTACAAGACTTTCTACCGCGCCCTCTATCCGATGGGCGAGGAACCCCTCTTCCATATCCACCTCAATGTGGATTATCCCTTCCACCTCACCGGCATCCTTTATTTCCCGAAAATCAAGGACCAGATGGAAGTGCGCAAGGACAAGATCCAGCTTTACTGCAACCAGATGTATGTCACCGACAATGTCGAGAACATAGTACCTGATTTCCTCACTTTGCTCCACGGCGTGATAGATTCTCCGGATATTCCTCTGAATGTGTCCCGCAGTTACTTGCAGGCTGACGCCTCAGTGAAGAAAATATCAGGATATATCACCAAGAAGGTGGCCGACCGGCTGGAGGACATATTCAAGAAACAGCGCAGCGAATTCGAGGAGAAATGGGACAACCTGAAACTTTTCCTCGAATACGGAATGATTACCGACGAGAAGTTCTGCGAGCGCGCTATGAAGTTCTGCCTGCTCAAGAATACCGACGGCAAATACTTCACCATCGACGATTACAAGACCGCCGTGTCTGCTGCCCAGACGGACAAGGACGGCAAACTTGTGCTCCTTTACGCCAGCAATGTGGACGAGCAGTATCCGTACATCGATGCGGCGAAGGCCATGGGCTACGATGTCCTTCTTCTCGACTGCCCTGTGGATCCCCACTTTGTCGGGATGCTTGAGATGAAGGTTGAGGGATGCCGTCTGGTCCGTGTGGATTCAGACAGCGTGGACAACCTTATTGTCAAGGAGGAGAAGATCAAGCCCGAACTTTCCGAAGATGCCCGCAAGGCTATGGAGGAGGCGTTCAAGGCCGTCCTCCCGGAGGGCAACGAATATGTCGTGGCGGCAGGCAATCTCGGTGCCGGTGCGGCTCCCGTCCTCATCACTCAGGCGGAATTCATGCGCCGCTACCGCGAAATGAGCGCCATTGGAGGAGGAATGAATTTCTACGGCAGTCTCCCTGCTTCCTACAATGTGACTGTCAATATGGAGAGCCCCGTGGTGGCAAGTCTCGTCGGAGGCGGCTACGAAGACAAGGATACTCTGAGGCAGATAGTCGATCTGGCCCTTCTTTCCTGCGGAATGCTCAAGGGCAAGCCTCTCTCCGATTTCATCGCAAGGACCATCAAGGGACTGAAATAGGATTATGGAAGAGAGCAACTGGTACGCCGCACGCCGTTTCAATACTTCCGCTGTTACAGAAAAATATATCCGTAACAGCGGAATTGAGATTTTCCGTACCCCGCAGTTGCGCAATTTCATCTTTTTCCATTGCGACCGCAAAACCATCGAAATGCTCGCTTTCGATCTCTACGGAAAACTGTTCGTCTATCACGATCCCGGAGAAAGGATGCCGAAGGCCATTCCGCTTGCCCAGATGCAGAGTTTCATCCTTGTCACATCCTGCCCGGGGAAAGTCATTCCCATCCCGAACCCGACTCCCGGCTTCACATGCGGGCAGCGTGTGAGGGTGACCGGCGGCATGTTCAAGGGCGCGGAAGGAGTAATCCGGCGCTACAAGGGCAACAAACGGCTCATAGTCTCCATCTCCGGAGTAGTGGCTGTCGCCACATGCTACATCCATCCCTCCAATCTTGAAGTGGTGGAATGACTGGCCCGCCAGCCCGAACAATTATAAAAACATGTACCAGAAAACTATGAATACACTTTCCAATCGCCTGCTCGCTCTTTCTCCCTCGGCCACATTCGCCATGTCGGAGCGCAGTGCAGAGCTCCGCTCCCAGGGAATCGATGTGATAAACATGTCGGTGGGGGAGCCGGATTTCCATACTCCGGATGCCATCAAGGATGCCGCGAAAGCCGCCATTGATGCAAATGTGACGACTTATTCTCCGGTTCCGGGATATGCCGATTTGAAAAAGGCTGTTTGCGCCAAACTTCTCCGCGAGAATTCTCTCAAGTATGAGCCTTCGCAGATTGTGGTTTCCAACGGTGCCAAACAGAGCATCACCAACACGGTCCTCGCTCTTGTGAATCCGGGCGACGAAGTTATAATCCCGGCCCCGTACTGGGTGAGTTACCCGCAGATGGTGCGTCTTGCCGGCGGCGTCCCCGTCTTTGTGCACGCCGGAATAGAAAATGATTTCAAAATCACCGCCGCACAGCTTGAGGCCGCGATAACTCCCCGGACCAGGCTGCTCATCCTCTGCTCGCCCTGCAATCCCACGGGTTCCATATACTCGGCAGAGGAACTTGCCGCTCTTGCCAGTGTGATACAGTCCCACGAAGGAATGTATGTCATCTCCGATGAAATTTACGAACATCTGAACTACTCCGGCGCCCATTCTTCCATCGCTTCCGTGCCCGGAATGGTGGAGCGCACCGTCATTGTCAACGGAGTTTCGAAGGCCTATGCGATGACCGGTTGGAGAATCGGTTTCATTGCCGCGCCCCTGTGGATTGCAAAGGGCTGCTCCCTGCTTCAGGGACAATACACCAGCGGACCGTGCTCGGTCAGCCAGATGGCGGCCCTCGCGGCATGGAATGGCGATCAGGACTGTGTCGAGCAGATGAGGCGGGCCTTCGCGCGCCGTCGCGATCTGATAGTGTCCCTTGCAAGGGAAATCCCCGGACTTGAGGTCAATGTGCCTCAGGGCGCTTTCTATCTTTTTTCCAAGTGTTCTTCTTATTTCGGGAAAAGATATGGCGAACGGGTCATCAGGAATTCATCTGATTTCGCCATGTATCTTTTGGAAATCGGACATGTCGCCACTGTCGGCGGAGACGCATTCGGCGACCCGGACTGCTTCAGGATGTCATACGCCCTGTCCGATGAAAATATTGCCGAGGCCATGCACAGGATTGCCGCGGCCCTTGCACTTCTTCAATAATCTGTACAATGAATCCCAACCGCGATTTTGACAACTACCTCAAGGAATATCCGTCTGAAGAAGGATATTTCGGCCCCTATGGCGGCAATTATCTGGACAATCCCGAACTGGTGAAGGCCTTCAGGGAATATGCCGAAGGCTACAACACCATAGCGCAGTCATCCCAGTTCATCGCCGAACTGAGGCGTATCCGCAAGGAGTTCCAGGGCCGCCCGACCCCTCTGTACCATTGCCAGAAACTTTCCAATATGTTCGGCAAGACGCAAATCTACCTCAAGAGGGAGGACCTCAACCATACCGGTGCCCATAAACTCAACCACTGCATGGGGGAGGGCCTTCTTGCAAAATACATGGGCAAGAAGAAACTCATCGCCGAGACCGGGGCGGGGCAGCACGGAGTCGCCCTTGCCACCGCGGCTGCATATTTCGGACTGGAATGTGACATTTACATGGGCGAGGTCGATATCGAGAAACAGGCCCCCAATGTTGCGCGCATGAAACTGCTCGGCGCCCGCGTGGTACCGGTTTCCGCAGGGCTCCGGACCCTCAAGGAGGCTGTGGATGCCGCTTTCGAGGCGTATTCGCGCGAGTACAGGACCGCCATCTACTGCATAGGTACCGCGGCCGGCCCCCATCCCTTCCCCCTCATGGTCCGTGATTTCCAGCAGGTCATAGGTGACGAGGCCCGCGCCCAGTTCATCGAGATGACGGGACATCTTCCGGACAAGGTCATTGCCTGCGTGGGCGGAGGATCCAATTCCATAGGAACATTCGTGCCGTTCCTCGCAGATCCTGTCGAGCTCTACGGTGTGGAACCTCTCGGCCGCGGACCCGCTCTCGGGGACAACGCCGCCAGCATATCATTCGGAAAAGTGGGCATCATGCACGGATTCAACAGTTATATGCTGGCCTCCGAAGACGGCTCGCCGGCACCGGTATATTCCAACGCCAGCGGCCTCGATTATCCTGCCGCCGGTCCTGAGCATGCCATGCTCCATGATATGGGTCGTGTGAAATATGTCGCTGTGGATGACAACGATGCAATAGAGGCCCTGTTCCTCCTGTCCAGGGTGGAGGGCATCATCCCCGCCATCGAGAGCAGCCACGCTCTGGCCTATGCCTTGAAAATCGCACGCGAAGGCAAGCCAAATTCCGCCATTGTCACACTTTCCGGCCGCGGTGACAAGGACCTCGACTATGTGATTGCAAATTACGGCGACGGAAAGGATTTCCTTTCCGGCCGCGGATTCGACCTGAAATAATGCAAAACCCCTTTATATGAACAAGAAATGTAATGCTTTGCGTGTCAAACTGTCCAGACTGTGCATACTTCTGGTATGCTTTGCAGTTGGCTACGGAATAGATATGCTCATCAATCATCACAACATGAAAAACAATTCCGACCAGCAGTACATCGGGCCTGCCGATGCCTCGTCTGTCAAGAGTTTCACCCCTGAGACCCTGCTTTCGCTCGGCCGTCTTTCCGACCCTCAGGTTTCTCCCGCGGGCGGTAAGGTCATCTACGGTGTCTCATATACCGACATAAAGGCCAACCGCAGCTGCCGCAACCTGTATCTGCTTGATCTTGCCAGAGAAGAAAGCATCCAGCTCACCCGCGACGCCTCGAGCATCTCCTGTGCCAGATGGATTGACGCGGACCATATTGCCTTCATCCAGAACGGTCAGATAGTCTCTGCCGGACTTTCCCGCAGCGGAAAGGCTCTGCGTTGCCGCAGGGTGCTTTCCGACATCCCCGAAGGCATCAGCGAATTCACTGTTTCTCCCGACGGAAAGAAAGTCATGTTCGTAACCTCAGTGGACGGCTGGGCAAAGACTCCGGACAAAGTATATCCCGATATCACCGGGGCCGAGGCCTATCGTGCCGATGACCTGATGTACCGTCACTGGGACCATTATACCGACAAAATTCCCCATACCTTTGTCGCCGCGCTGGATCCTCTTGCGAAGAAATCCATAACCCTTGACAACTCTTCCGACATCCTTGTAAGCGAGCCCTACGAACTGCCCGCCGAGCCTTTCAGCGGCATCGAACAGCTCTGCTGGAGCCCCGATTCCCGCTACATAGCCTACAGTTGCCGCAAACTTACCGGCAAAAAATACGCATATTCCACCAATGCCGAGATTTTCGTGTACGACACCGAGTCTCCGAAGACCATCCGGATTACCCGCGGCGGCGGATATGACACTACTCCCGTGTGGGCACCGGACGGCAGACACATAGCCTGGCTCAGTATGGAAAGGGATGGCTATGAGGCCGACAAATCGCGTCTTATGTGCGTGGAGGTGGAGGATTCCTGCGAATTCAAGGTGCTCTCGCACCCGGTGGACCTTTCCGCCTGCTTCGCCTACAATGTGGATGCCCCGGTTTGGGCTAAAGACGGAGAAAGCATCTGGTTCAGCTCTTTGTGCGAGGGACTTCAGGGCATATTCAAAGTGAATCTTTCCGGCGAAGTCACCCGCCTCACTGCCGAGGACGACTGGCACGACTACAGCACTCCGTTCTGCGAGTGCCGCAGCGGGAAAATCTATTCCACTTGGATGAGCATGGACGCTCCGACTGAGATTGTCTGCATCGAAAACGGCGTCACTACCCAGATAACTCACGAAAACGATGCCATCCTTGCCGCCTGCGAGGGCATTACGACTGAAAAGAGGATGATCCGCACAGTGGACGGAAAGGACATGCTGACCTGGGTGCTCTACCCGCCCCATTTCTCTCCGGACAAGGTCTATCCCGCAATCGAAATCTGTCTCGGCGGCCCCCAGGGTACTCTCAGTCAGGACTGGTCGTACAGGTGGAACTACCGTCTGATGGCTTCGCAGGGCTATATCGTGATTCTGCCCAACCGCCGCGGGACCACCGCCTTCGGGCAGGAGTGGTGCGAACAGATTTCCGGCGATTACTGCGGTTTGAACATGCAGGACTACCTCAGCGCGGCCAAGGCTCTCAAGGCTGAGCCCTATGTTGGCAAAATTGCGGCCTGCGGGGCATCCTACGGCGGATATTCGGTCTATTACCTGAGCGGCATCCACGGTGATACCTTCGACTGCTTCATAGCCCACGCCGGCATTTTCAACGAGGAGCACATGTACTACACCACCGAGGAAATGTGGTTCCCCCAATGGGACAACGGCGGCTCTCCCTGGAGCAAGTCTCCCAAGGCTGTGCGCCACTATGAGAATTCCCCTCACAAACTCATCAGGAACTGGCATACTCCCATACTCTGCATCCACGGAGGCTCTGATTTCCGAGTGCCATACGATGAGGGGATGGCCGCATTCAACTGCGCCCAGATGATGGGCGTGCCTTCACGTCTGATAATCTTCCCCAATGAAAACCATTGGATTCTGAAACCTCAGAATGCCCTTTACTGGCACCGCGAGTATTTCTCCTGGCTTGACCAGTGGTGCAAGTAGAGTCCTCTGAGGGAAAAGTCTAACTGATTTTACTGTAATCCTTGCGGCCGCTTTCATTGATTGCGGCCGCAAGCCGTGAATTGGCTTCGGCGGAAAGGGTGGGGTCTGCGGCGAGGATTTTCTCCGCCCATGAGCGCGCCCTTGTCAGCAGCGCGGAGTCATGGAGCAGGGAGGCGATTCTGAGTTCTATGGGGAAACCGCTCTGCTGGGTACCGTCCAGATCTCCGGGCCCTCTCATCTTCAGGTCCTCGTCCGCGAGGGTGAAACCGTTTTCTGTGCGGCACATGAGCTCGATGCGGCTGCGTGACTCCTTGCTGAGTTTGTCTCCGGTCACAAGGATGCAATACGACTTCTCGCTGCCGCGCCCGACTCTGCCGCGGAGTTGGTGGAGTTGGCTCAGGCCGAAACGCTCTGCGCTCTGGATCACCATTACAGAAGCGTTGGGCACATCCACTCCGACCTCGATGACGGATGTCGCGACCAGGATGTGAGCCCTCCCGGAGGAGAAAGCATCCATGTTGAACTGCTTGTCGGCGGCAGTCTGCTTGCCGTGGACAAGGACTGTCTTATAAGGAGGGAAGGGGAAGGCGCGGGAGATTTCCTCGAACCCGTTCTCTATGTTCTGGTAGTCCAGTTTCTCATTTTCGAAAATCAGCGGATAAACCACGAAAACCTGCCTGCCGCGGGCAATATGTTCCCGCATGAAAACATAGAGATTCTCTTTCTGGTTTTCGAATATGTGCTTGGTCATCACCGGTTTTCGTCCGGGAGGCATTTCATCTATTACAGATACGTCGAGGTCGCCGTACAAGGTCATGGCGAGCGTCCGGGGAATCGGGGTTGCTGTCATCACCAGCACGTGGGGCGGGCGGGAACTACTGGTTTTCGCCCACAACTTCGAGCGCTGGTCCACTCCGAACCTGTGCTGCTCGTCCACTATGGCGAGGGCCAGGTTATGGAACTTCACATCGTCTTCTATCAGCGCGTGGGTACCTATGATAATACCGATACTGCCGTCTTCGAGGCCGCTGTGTATGGTGCGGCGCTCCCGGGCGGTGGTACTGCCGGTCAGCAGGGCGGACCCTACTCCTGTCGGTTCGAGGTATTTGGAAATGTTGCGGAAATGCTGCTGGGCAAGGACTTCGGTGGGGGCCATGATGCAGGCCTGATAACCGTTGCCGACTGCAATCAGGGCTGAAAGCACGGCGACCATGGTTTTTCCGCTGCCCACATCACCCTGCAGCAGGCGGTTCATCTGGCCGGGGCCGCGCATATCCTCGCGTATTTCCCGGATCACCCGCTTCTGGGCACCGGTAAGTTCATAAGGCAGAGCTTCGTAGCATTTGTTGAACGCTTCGCCCACTTTCGGCAGAGGAATGCCCTGCACGGAGCGGCTGCGTACATATTTCTGTTTCAGAAGTGAGAGCTCGAGCAGCAGCAGTTCTTCGAATTTGAGTCTGCGTCTGGCTTCGTCGAGCCGGTCTGCCCTTGTCGGGAAATGTATGGTTGCGATGGCTTCCGGAAGACTCACGAGACGCTCCTCGCGGAGAATGTAGTCCGGAAGGGTTTCGGCAATTGCAGGCAGGCATATATCCAGTGCGCTGCGCACCAGGCGCGCGAAAACTTTGCTGGTAATACCTGCGTTATGGATTTTTTCGGTGCTCGAATACACTCCGGTCATGACAGGAAACGCCGCTTGGGAATCCTGCACTCCGGCAGGGACGGGGTCTATTTCCGGATGGACTATATTGATTGAGTTTCCGAATACTGTGGGCTTCCCGTAGAACACGAATTCGCTGCCGGGGGTGAGTTTCTGCACGACCCATCTGACGCCTTTGAAAAATACCAACTCGATTGACGCGCTGCCATCGCTCACGATGACGCTGAGTTTCTTTGCGGATGCGGCTGCGCGGAGTACTTTTGCCCGGAACTGGACTGCGGGCATATCGGCGTTGATGGCGGCGATGGGAGTATAGTTCGACCTGTCCACATATCTGTACGGGAAAAAGCGGATAAGGTCGAGGTAAGTGGAGATGCCGAGCTCGGTCTCAAGCAGGTGCGCCCTGCGGGGACCGACTCCGCTGAGATACTGTATGTCTGTGAGGAGAATTTTGTTCAAGACAGGCTGCTAGAGGGATTCGAACTCTACGGAGGAGAATTTGTCCTCGCTGCGGCGTTCAACAACCTCCTGGGCACAATTGTCTTTCACATACTTGATCACTTCCTGCAGACCTTCGGAGAATTTTTCGAAGTCTTCTTTGTAGAGGAAGATTTTGTGTTTGTCATAGGTGAAGCTGCCGTCTCTTTCCTGGCGGCGCTTGCTTTCGGTGATAGTAAGGTAGAAGTCACCTCCTCTGGTTGATTTCACGTCAAAGAAATACGTGCGTTTTCCGGCCCTGATGGGCTTTGAGAATACATCCTCGCCCTGCTCTTTGCGGTCGTCGGTTTTCTCGAAATCGTCTCGGTACATGGTTTTAGTTGTTTCGGTGTTTTATTGACACATCCGGGGCAAAATTAAAAGAAATTTCTGAAAATAAGTTATCTTTGCCTAAATTTTTGAAATCTATGCTTAACAGACGTATCTTAAGGATAAAGACATTCAAGACTCTTTTCTCCTACGCTCTGACCCGTGACGGGGAAAACCCCGTGTCCCTCAAAGAGGCCGAAAGGCATCTGGAAGAATCCTGTGAGGCCACCAGGGACTTGTATATTTTCCTGCTCGCAATTGTGCCTGAGTTGTGTGCGGCCACCAGAAACAGGCTCGATACTCTCAAGGGCAAACTTCATCCCACCGAGGAGGAAGCCAATCCCAATTACAAATTCGCTGACAACTCCATAGCAGCCGTCATTGCTTCCGACCCCGATTTCCGGAAGGCGTTCCAGGCCCGCAAGTTCTCATGGTCGCAGTATGACATTCTGGTCAGGAACATCTGCGCCAGCATGTTCACCAAGGACTACTATCGCAACTATCTCGAGTGCGGCACATCCTCTCCCGAAGAAGACTGCAAAGTTCTCTGCAAGGTGTTCGAGGAGGAATTTGTGGACAATGCCGAGATAGAGTCCCTCATGGAGGACATGAATCTGTGGTGGTACGACGACCTCGCCTATGCGCTGGCCTGCTGCTGTGACACTTTCCGTTCTCTCGCCGGTGGGGGATGTTGGACTATGCCACCCCTATACCGTTCCGAAATACTCAAGTCCAAGGGCAGGGACGGCATTACTTCCGACCATGATTTCATGATCAAGGTCTTTGAGAAGGCCTATGGAGGCTATGGCAGATATTTCGACCTTATCGCGGATGCCGCCAAGTCCTGGGAGCGGGACCGTCTCGTCAGCACGGACGTATGCCTCATGGTATGCTGCCTTGCGGAAGTAGAGGCATTCCCCCAGACAGCCCCGGTCATCTCAGTCAATGAATATGTGGAGATTTCACGTTTCTACAGCACTCCGAAGAGCACTGCATTCGTAAACGGAATTCTCAATACCTTAGCATGCAACAAATAATTTATTTTTGATATGAATTTCCTTACATTACTTCAGGCCGCAGGTGCCGCTAATCCTTCCCAGCCCGGTCAGGGCGCAATGTCATGGATTATGATTATTCTCCTCATCCTTGTGATGTGGCTTTTCATGATCCGTCCCCAACGCAAACAGCAGAAAGAACATCAGAAATACATCGAGTCCCTCAAGAAGGGTGACAAGGTGATTTGCGCAAGCGGAATTTACGGAAAAATCGACACTGTTTCCGACACGACTCTCCTTGTGGAGATTGCCGACGGTGTGAAAATCAAGGTTGACAAGAACTCAGTTCAGGCCGACCCTACAGCCGCTCCCGCTCCTGAGAAAAAATAATTCCTGATATTGGCAGACAAGGACGGGAATATCGGCGGTAAGGGGTGGCGTGGATTCCGCAGAGCGGATCTGGCCTCCGGTGTCGTGGCTGTGGTCATCGCAGTGGTGGCCTGGCTTGCCGTGAACCTTTCGCAGACAGTCCATGAGTACGACGCAATTCCCGTCAGGGTGCATTGCGATGCTCTGGACGGTTTTGCCGCCAGCAGTACCAACGCCCCGCGTATCGGTGCCAGATGCTCCGCATCCGGATTCCAGATGATGAGGGTGCGCCGCTCTTCGAGAGGCAAGCCGGTGGATTTGCCGATTTCTTCCGGGAACATACACTTCAAAAGCGGGAACACCTGGTACATGACCCCACGCGATTTTGCGGATTATGTCGATGAAATATTCGGCTCCGCCACGACGGTTAACATGTTCCTGTTCGACACCGTTTACTATACTTTCGCCAACGAGAACTGCAGGAAGGTTCCCGTGAAAGTTTATTTCGACGTGCAGTGCTCACCGCAGTACACGGTAGTGCAGCCTGTGCGTGTCAGACCTGATTCGATAATGGTCTATGGGGACCCGGCTCATCTGGAGAACATCGAAGCGGTGACGACTCTTCCGGTCCGCGGAACCGATGTGTCCTCGTCCATCCACGGTGAGGTGAGGCTTGCCACTTCGTCGTTTCTGAGATATTCGACGGAGATGGTGGCCTATGATGCGGATGTGGTCCGCTATGTCGAGGTCAGCCGCTCCTTTCCCATAGAACTCCGCGGGGTTCCGAGATACAAGACATGCTTTACCCTGCCTTCTTCCGTGACTCTGTCGCTCAGATGCCGTTTCCCGGTAACCAGCGACCCTTTCGACGGAGTTTCGTGCCATGTCGATTACAGCGATTATCTGTCCTCCCTCAACGGCGACTGCCCTGTGAAGGTGGAGGGCCTCGGGGACTGGACTCTTTCATACGAACTGGACAGGGACTTTTCGGAGGTCATTGTCATGGAAAAGAGGTAATGAAGACTCTTCTTGTCACAGGGGGAATCGGCAGCGGAAAATCCATGGTATGCCGGATGCTGTCTTCTGACTTCGGAATTCCTGTTTTCGACAGCGATTCGGCGGCGAAATCCCTTTATGGTGACGGGGCTTTTCTGGATACCCTTGAAAAGGAACTCGGAGTGCCCCTGAGGGATGATTCCGGGAAGTTCGATTCAGCGGGACTTTCGTCCCTGATATTCGGTGACGGCTCCTGTCTATTCCGGAAGAAGGTTGAGGCCCTGGTCCATCCCGAAGTTTACCGGATGTACGGGAAGTGGGCGCGGGAAGTGGAGTCCGATTCCCAGTGGAGGGCGTTCGAGGGCGCGGCGTCAGTGAACACATCCGCTCTCGAGTCATTCGGTTCTGTCAAAACCCTTCTTGTGGATGCCCCGGAGGAAGTCAGAATTCAAAGAGTGCTCCGGCGCAGCCCGGGCCTGAGTTCCGGAGCTATCCGCTCCAGGATTGCAGCCCAGCATTTCGACCGCGGCGCAGTTGATTTTATTATTGACAATATCGGGTCATGCGAAGCCCTTCGGGGAAAGGTCGCAGCCCTGACGGATAATTTGAAAAACATTGATATATGAAAACAGATCTTGCAAAAATCCTTACCGCTTCAGGTCAGAGCGGACTTTTCCTTTACATCAGTTCCACCCGCACGGGTGCTGTCGTGGAAGCTCTCCAGACAAAGAAGAGAACAGCGTTCACGGCTTCCAACCGCATCACTTCCCTGGCCGATATCAGCATCTATACTGATGACGGCGAGATGAAACTCCAGGAAGTGTTCGGCGCTATCCGCACCGTGCTCGGTGATACCGACGCCCCCACTTCAAAGGCGGCTCCCGAAGAGATCAAAGCCCTTTTCGAGAAGGCTGTTCCCAACTATGACGGAAGCAGATTCTATGTTTCACACATGAAGAAGGTAGTGGACTGGTACAACTGCCTCAAGAATTACGCATCCCTCGACTTCATGACAGATGAAGACAGGGAGGCTGCCGCAAAGGAAAACAAATAGTGGAGTCACTGCAGATAAGAACTCTCGGGTGCAGCAAGAACACCGTGGACACGGAACATGTTCTCGCTGCACTTCAGCCGTATTATGAAATAGTTCCCGAAGATGTTCGGGACGGGCGGACTGATGTCGTGCTCATCAACACCTGCGGCTTTATCGGAGACGCCAAGGAGGAGTCGATAGAGGCAATCCTGGAGGCGGTCAGCCAGAAGAGCGAAGGACTTATAGGGCGGCTTTTTGTGTTCGGATGCCTGTCGCAGCGCTATCCTGTGGAGCTTCCCGAGAGCATTCCGGAGGTGGACGGCTGGTTCGGCGCGAGGGATTTCAATCCCATGCTGAAGGCTCTCGGAGTGAAGAATTCCTACTCCGAGTTCGCTTGTGATTCGCAGAGGCTTCTGACCACTCCGCCGCATTACGCCTACCTGAAGATTTCCGAGGGTTGCGACCGCCGCTGCTCCTACTGCGCCATACCGCACATAAGGGGCGCCCACAAATCCGTGCCAATCGGGACTTTGGTCGCGGAGGCTGAAACTCTTGCCCGCTCAGGGGTGCGTGAACTCATAGTTATCGCACAGGATACGACATATTACGGTCTCGACCTCTATCATCACCGCGCTCTTGCCCGGCTGCTTGAAAAGTTGTGCGCCATAGACGGCATCGAGTGGATACGCATCCATTATTCATATCCTGAAAGTTTTCCGGAGGATGTGCTGGAACTGATGGCCAGGGAGAAAAAAATCTGCCCTTATATGGACATCCCCCTGCAACATATTTCCGATAAAGTGCTTTCCAATATGCACCGCCACTCTACTGGTGACGAGATACGTGCGCTGATCGGAAAGTTCTGCTCCAAGGTGCCCGGCATCGTGCTTCGCACCACTCTCATTGTCGGACATCCCGGCGAAGGGGAGGAGGAGTTCGGCCAGTTGCTGGATTTTGTGCGTGAGGCCCGTTTTGAAAGGCTGGGCGCTTTCATATATTCCGAAGAGGAGGGGACCTGGGGAGCGGAGCATCTCGAGGATTCGGTTCCTTCAGAGGTGAAGGCCGCCAGACTTGATGCTCTTATGACCTTGCAGGCGGAGATTTCCCTCTCATTCAACAAAAGCCGCGTGGGTACAAGGGAGAGGGTGATTGTGGACTCTTTCACCGACGGTACTCTGGTGTGCCGCAGCCGCCTGGAAAGCCCCGATGTGGACGGCGAGATACTGGTCCGTCCGGAGGGAAATGTCGATCCCTGGTCTTTTGTGGGGGAAATGATTGATGTGGAGATTACCGGGGCGGATGAGTATGATCTCATAGCCCGGATGTTATGATTTATCGAATAGTTTGATATGGTACAGTCAATGACAGGTTACGGCAAGGCCGAGGCTTTGCTTGAAAACGGAAAAATCACTGTTGAAATCCGCACTCTCAACGGGAAGAATGCGGATATTACTCTGAAGAGTTCCCTCATCCCAAAAGACAAGGAACTGGAACTCAGGAAGAAAATCGCTTCGGTGCTGCAGAGGGGGACAATAGATGTGTTCATCACCTGGGAACCTTCCGCTGCGGAGAGCGCCAAGCAGATAAATGTGGCTCTGGCACAGGAATATTACCGTCAGATGAAGGATCTTTCGGACGGACTTGCTCTTTCCGGGAACTGTTCCAACGGCCTGCTCGGGGACTTGCTCCGCATGCCCGATGTGGTGGACGCCCGCAAGGCTGATGTGATTGGCGAGGCGTCATGGCCGCTGGTGGATGCGGCGTTCGACCGCGCTCTGGAGGCTTTGTGCGAGTTCAGGCGCAGGGAGGGTGCAGCCCTGAGGGCCGATGTGACTGCCAAGGTTGAGAAGATTCTCGGCTATTCACATGAAATTGAGCCCTATGAGCACGAACGTACTGATGCCGTCCGGGAGAAGATACTCTCTGCATTCGCGGATTTGAATGTGGAAGTTGACAAGTCCCGTCTCGAGCAGGAAATGATTTTTTATATTGAGAAACTCGATATCAATGAGGAGCGGGTACGCCTTCGCCAACATTGCGCATACTTCCTTGATACTCTTGAAAAAGAGGAATTTCCAGGCCGCAAGATTGGTTTCATAGCCCAGGAGATGGGCCGCGAAATCAACACCACCGGATCGAAGGCCAATCACTCCGAGATCCAGAGACTTGTTACCTGCATGAAAGACGAGTTGGAGAAAATCAAGGAGCAGAGCCTCAATATCCTGTAGATTCCGATGTCGCGCAGAGGAGAATTCAGTCTTATCGGAAAAATCGACGGACTCTTCCCGCTGAAAGATTGGGGCGGGACGGGCGGACTTGTCGGGATAGGGGATGACTGCGCCGTGATTCCCCGGGGGGACGGCAGGGATACCCTCGTCAGCACCGACCTTCTGATAGAAGGAGTGCACTTCCTGCTGGAAAGAGCTCCCGGGCGGCACGGTGGACCCTCGTGCATATCTCCCTTTGACCTTGGTTGGAAAAGTGCTGCGGTGAATATCAGTGATGTGGCTGCGATGGGCGGCCGTCCGAGTGCGACCTTTCTGTCCATAGCTGTGCCAGATCATATCGACGATGCATTTCTCGATGAATTCTTACGCGGATACCGCGAAATTTCCCTGAAATACGGCGTGCCTCTTCTCGGCGGGGATACCACATCTTCCAAAGACTCCCTCTGTATCAATGTGGCGGTGATGGGCGAGTGTCCCTCGGGAGGCGCCGTACTGCGTAGCGGGGCACTTCCCGGAGACCTTGTCTGCGTCACCGGAAACCTCGGTGACAGCGCCGCCGGACTCGATTTCCTGCTCCGGCCCGATGGCGTCTCCCGCATACCTTCCGAATACGCTGAATATCTTGCACAGAGACATTTCCGTCCTGAGCCGAGGGTCCGTGAAGGACTGTCCCTTGCCGCATGCGGGTCAGTGGGCGCCATGATGGACATCTCCGATGGTATAGCCTCCGATCTGCGGCATATACTTAAAGCTTCTTCCGCTGTGTGCGGAACTGCCCTTGCCGCAGAAATCGACACGGCTTCACTGCCTCTTTCCAAGACACTGTCTGCCTTCTGCGATACTTTCGGACTTGACCCGCTCGACTTCGCCCTCTCCGGCGGAGAAGACTACGAACTTCTCTTCACATGCCGCCCCCTGGCAGATATTCCCGTTCCCCATACAGTTATCGGCAACATCCGTGAAGCCGCCCCTGCCGACGGAAATCATATTTCATGGCTGGGCACCGGCAAGGATTTCCAGGGCTTCCGGCATTTCTGATTTTCGTACAAACGCGAATCATTCGCGTCTGTACTCAAGGCTTACCAATTTTAAACATCCGGAAAGAAACTTCTTATGAATACAATTATCAAAACCTTTGGACTCATCGCAGTTGCGTGTACCATTATCTGGATTGGCCTGTTTGCCAGCTGCCGGAAATCAGATTCTTCCTCGGAAAAGAAAGAAACCATTTCTGTCTCTTTGACCGCAACGATGGATGAACTGATTCCTGCCGACAAACTGAAGTCCGAAGTCACCCCGGTCATACGGCTGACCTGGGCGCCCGAGGGGGATGAGGTGTTCGTTTATGATGCATCCCAATGTCTTGGAACTCTTGATGTGAGCTTGAAAGATGATGTCAGATATGCTTATTTAAGCGGAACCATCAAGTGCCCTTCAGAAGGAACAAAAGTCCTCACCTGCATCCATGCAAAAGGATTGTCTGAAGCTCCTTCTGTAGAAAGCGGGAAAGTAACTTTTTCACTTGCCGACCAGGATGGACAGGATTCCGAAATACCTTTCATCGTATTCGGAACCATAGACTACAATGGCCAGTCATCTATCGCAGACCAGCTTGTGAACTTCAGTTTCGCCACCTCTGTCGTGAATGTCAAC
>JAKSKQ010000032.1 GCA_024401675.1 Bacteroidales bacterium
AGAGCGTCGGATTCATAATCCGGAGGTCGTGGGATCGTGACCCACTCCCGCTACGGAAAGAGCGACTGATTCAGTCGCTTTTTTTGTTATATTTGCGCCCGTAACAGACATATATGAAACGTACTATTATTCTTTCCGATATTGATCCGCTGGAAATCTACGGACCCGCCAACAGGAATATGGAGGCGCTCCAGAACTATTTTCCGAATCTGCTCGTGGTGTGCCGCGGCAACAGCGTGATACTGGAGGGCTCCGAAACCGACATCAACACCTTCGGTGACGCCCTCGACAAACTTGTCGCGCGCCGCATGCACAAGACTTCCGTCAATCCCTATGATGTCGAGGATATCATGGAGGGGACGGCCACTGCTGTGGATTTCCATGCGGACGGCGAGACTCCGATAGTCTATGGCAACGACGGCAGGCCGGTCAAGGCCCGGAATGCCAGTCAGCAGGCTATGGTGAAGGCGTTTTTCGACAGCGACCTGATATTCGCCGCCGGCCCCGCCGGAACCGGAAAGACCTACATGGCAATCGCCCTTGCAGTCCGTGCCCTGAAGAACAGGGAGGTCAAGCGCATAGTGCTGACCCGTCCCGCAGTGGAAGCCGGAGAGAAACTCGGATTCCTCCCCGGAGACCTCAAGGACAAACTCGATCCATATCTCCAGCCTCTATACGATGCCCTCGGAGATATGATTCCGCCCCGCAAACTTTCCGAATTCATGGCAGACGGAACCATTCAGATTGTGCCTCTGGCATATATGAGGGGCCGGACTCTCGAGAGTTCGTGCGTGATTTTGGATGAGGCGCAGAACACCTACGCCGGCCAGATCAAGATGTTCCTGACCAGGATGGGCCGCGACTCCAAGTTCATCGTCACCGGCGACGCCACCCAGGTGGACCTTCCCAACAAAGCGGATTCCGGTCTTTTGAAGGCGATGAAACTGCTCGAGGGGGTCGGTGGAGTATCGGTGATACGCTTCACCAACGAGGATATCGTCCGCCATCCGCTTGTCACAAAAATCGTCAAAGCGTTTGAAAACATAGGATAATATGGTCGCAGGCGTGGTTCATTCAACATTTTTTGATAAATTTGCAGGTTTGATGAAATAAAAATGACACAATATATGATTTACACATTGTTTTCTTTCCTCGCTGCCCAGCCGCAGCAGCAGGAGATGACGGAATCCCTTTTCAGCATGGCTGCAAAGGGAGGTTATCTGATGCTCGTCCTTCTCCTTCTTTCAGTCATCGCGATTTACATTTTCGCGAAGAAATGTTATGTCTTTGCAAAGGAGTGCAAGCATGATCCCATCCTCGTGAAGGATATCAACGACCTTGTGAAGGAGGGTAAGATCGAGGCCGCGCTGAGCAGGTGCCAGGATGCGGATACTCCGGTTTCCCGCATGATAGCCAAGGGGATAGAATACAGGATGCGTCCCGCCGCTGAAATCCAGAACGCCATGGACAATGTCGCCAGTGCCGAGGTGGCCGGCCTCGAAAAGAGTCTGCCCGCCCTTTCCACCATCTCCGGCGGCGCCCCGATGATTGGATTCCTCGGTACCGTGATGGGTATGATTCAGGCTTTCTTCAACATGGCGAAGGCCGGCAACAACATTGACATCACTCTGCTTTCAGGCGGAATTTATACGGCGATGATCACCACTGTCGGAGGTCTTGTGGTCGGTATCCTCGCATATTTCGGATACAACTACCTCACCGCCAGGATTTCATCCATCGTGGCTGACATGAGCGCCACCACGGCTGAATTTCTCGACAATATCAAAAATATTCAGGAGGGCAAATAAATGGCAATCAAAAGGAATACCAGGACGGACTCCAGTTTCTCGATGTCATCCATGACCGACATCGTGTTCCTGCTGCTCATCTTCTTCCTTGTCACCTCAACTCTCGTGAGCCCGAACGCGCTGAAGTTGCTCCTGCCCAAGAGCACCGGTCAGGTGTCGGCGAAAGCTGCCGTTACCGTGTCCGTCAAGGACTGGAACAACGGCACATATACATATCACATCAACGGCGACAAGCAGGCTGTGCCCTTCGAAGCGCTGGAGGGTGAACTTCTGGAAGTTCTTGCCGGGGAGGAGGACCCCACATTCTCCATCTACTCCGATGAAACTGTCCCGGTGAAGAACATTGTCGCCCTGATGAACATAGGGAAGAGAAATCATTATAAGGTCATTCTGGCCACTTCACCGGAATAGAGAGAAAAAAGATGGCGCCGGATCCGGGCAAATACGACAGGAAAGGGACGCTGATAGCAGCGGCGCTCACAGTGGGGCTACATCTGGCAGCCCTGCTTTTCTGTAATTTCTCCGGATTCAAATACATCTATCCGCCACCGGAGGAAAAGTCAATCCTGATAGACTTCACAGATGACAAGCCGCTTGTGACAAAGACTCCGTCGAAGCCTTCTCCAGCCCATGCTCCGGAGCCGGTAGATGGCGCCCAGGCTGAGACTTCGCATGCGAAGCCCAACGATGTCCCCGACACTCAGCCGGTTCCCGACGGTGATGTCGAGACACCTTCGAAAGTGGACCCCCAGCCTGCGAAGGAAGAGCCGAAGGAGGAGGAAATCATCGACACAAGGGCCTTGTTCCGCGGCGGAAAATCCGTCAGCCAGTCCGCCGACACATCTTCAGTCAGGGCAGGGCGTCCGGATGCCGGGACAAGCGGTGACAGCCGCTACCCGGGCAAGGGCGACTGGTCGCTGGACGGACGGCGTCTGGACGGCAAACTTCCTTCTCCCGCATACACATCCCAGGAAACAGGCACAGTGGTTGTAAGAATCTGGGTGAATATGTACGGCAGTGTGGAAAAGGCCGAGGTTATCGGAGAAAAGACCACTGTGACCAACAAGCAGCTTTGGCAGGCTTCGCGTGAGGCGGCGCTCTCGACAAGGTTCAAGCAGGATATCAACCACCCCGAATTGCAGGAAGGTTCGATAACTTATGTATTCAGTTTGAAATGAAATGTGGCGTGAGTCACATAATTGATAAATGTTTTAAAAGGCCGTGAGGCTCAAATTAAATGGAAGACAACAAGAAAAGCGGCGCGAAGAATTACGGAATGGTAAGGCCGCGCAAAAAATCAATCGGTTCGGAAAAATCAGAACCCAGGTCCTATGGGGACCGTCCGGAGCGCAGAAGTTCCGGTGAACACAGATCCTACGGAGAACATAAATCCTACGGAGAACACAGACCCTACGGAGAACACAGACCCTACGGAGAACATAAATCCTATGGGGACCATAAGTCCTACGGGGACCGTCCGGAGCGCAGGAGCTTCGGCGAGCACAAATCCTACGGAGAACACAGGTCATACGATGACCGTCCGGAGCGCAGGAACTTCGGCGAGCACAAATCCTACGGTGAGCACAAATCCTACGGAGAAAACAAGTCCTACGGAGAACATAAATCCTACGGTGAGCACAAGTCCTACGGGGACCGTCCGGAGCGCAGAAGCTTCGGCGAGCATAAGTCCTACGGGGACCGTCCGGAGCGCAGGAGCGGATTCAGCCGTGGTGGGGAGAAGCCCTTCGGTCGCGGCGGGGAAAGGTCTTTCAGCCGCGGGGCAGGCAAGCCCTTCAGGCGTCGCGAAGATGAATTCGGAGCAAAGAAGGGAATGGACGAGATGCTGAGCAAGAGGCCCATCGTCTCAAACATGGAAATGTCCGACAACGACAACTTTGTCGAGGCGCCTTCAAAGGACGTGGTCCGTCTCAATAAATACATGGCAAATTCCGGCATCTGCTCACGCAGGGAGGCCGACAACTTCATCCAGGCCGGTGTCGTCACCGTCAACGGAGAAGTGGTTACCGAACTCGGTGCCAAGGTCAACATCCTCACTGACGATGTCCGCTTCAATGGCGAGAGGCTCAAGGGCGAGCAGAAGGTCTATATCATCATGAACAAGCCCAAGGGCTATGTGACCACTGCGAGCGACCCTCACGCCGACAAGACTGTGATGGAACTGCTCAAGGGCTGCCCGGTGAGAGTATTCGCAGTCGGACGCCTCGACAAGAACACCACCGGAGTGCTGATGTTCACCAACGACGGCGAGATGTCCGAGAAACTCACCCATCCCTCATACGACAAAAAGAAAATCTATCAGGTGACTCTGGACAGCGACCTCAAGCAGTCCGACTACGAAAAAGTGCTTGCGGGAGTCGAACTTTCCGACGGTCCGGTCGCTGCCGATGACCTCCAGTATATTGACGAGAACGACCACCGCAAACTCGGTATCGAGATACATTCAGGCAAGAACCGTGTGGTGCGCAGGATTTTCGAAAGCATCGGCTATGATGTCAGGGCCCTCGACCGCGTGTATTTCGCGGGCCTCACCAAGAAGGGACTCAAGAGAGGGGAGTGGCGCTACCTCACAGAGGGGGAGACCAACATCCTCAAGATGGGAGCATACAGATAATGGCTGCTCCTCATCATAAATCCGGCTTTGTCAACATAGTCGGCAATCCCAATGTGGGCAAGTCCACATTGATGAACGCTCTTGTGGGGGAACGTCTCTCCATCGTGACGAGCAAGGCCCAGACCACCCGTCACCGCATCATGGGCATAGTCAACGGGGACGACTACCAGATTGTGTATTCGGACACCCCCGGCATCCTGAAGCCGTCGTACAAACTTCAGCAGAGCATGATGGACTTTGTGGACACCGCTCTCGGCGATGCCGATATAGTCCTTTATGTGACTGATACTGTCGAAAAGTCAGACAAGAACCAGCAGTACATCGAGAAACTTTCCTCACTGACCTGCCCTGTCATTCTTGTTGTCAACAAGATAGACATCAGCAGCCAGGAGAAGGTCGTGGAACTGATGAACCAGTGGAGGGAGAGGCTTCCCAAGGCCATCATTTTCCCGGCTTCGGCTCAGGAGAAATACGGGCTTGAGAACATTTTCGATGCAATAGTGGACAATCTGCCCGAGGCTCCCGCCTGGTACGACAAGGATACATTCACTGACAAGAACATGAGATTCTTCGCATCGGAGATAATCCGCGAGAAGATTTTCCTCAATTACAAGGAGGAAATCCCGTACAGTTGCCAGGTTGAGGTCGAGGAATTCCACGAGGGCGCCGACCGCTACGATATTTCGGCTGTCATCTATGTGATGCGTGACTCCCAGAAGGGAATCGTCATCGGCAAGGGAGGCGCAGCCCTCAAGAAGGTTGGCACCGAGGCCCGTCTGGACATGAAAGACTTCTTCCAGAAGGATATTTTCCTCAAACTGTTTGTGAAAGTGGATGAGGATTGGAGAGAGAATAAAAAAGAACTTAAAAAATTCGGATATATACTGTAATGGACGACGAAATGGATATGACTCCCCAGGATTCCCTGGAGGAAGAACAGGAATTCACTGAAGACGACGAAAAGATGGCCTCCACAAGGGAGGGTCGTTTCGACAATCTCCTCGGCGAGAACTCCCGCAAGTTCAAACTTTCGGGTATGTTCAAGAACTGGTTCCTGGACTATTCCTCCTATGTAATCCTTCAGAGAGCCGTGCCCGATATTGTGGACGGCCTCAAACCTGTGCAAAGGCGAATCCTTCAGGCTATGAAGGCCAATGACACCGGCAATCTCACGAAAGCCGCAAAAGTCGTCGGCTACGGCATGGGCTATCATCCTCACGGTGACCAGTCCATAATGGGCGCACTTGTGGTCCTCGGACAGAAGGGCCTGCTCATAGACACCCAGGGTAACTGGGGCAACATCGTGACAGGTGACGCCAACGCGGCCGGCCGATATATCGAGTGCCGTCTTTCGAAATTCGCCAAGGAAGTGGTTTTCAATCCCAAGACCACCACATATATGAAGACCTACGACGGCCAGCTCGACGAGCCTGTCGAACTGCCTGTCAAGTTCCCTCTGCTCCTGGCCCAGGGCGCGGAAGGCATTGCGGTGGGTCTCGCATCGAAAATCCTTCCACATAATTTCAATGAACTTATCGATGCGTCGATAGCCATCCTCCAGGACAAGCCTTTCGAACTGTACCCGGACTTCCCCACCGGAGGCTCGGTTGACTGTTCGAAATACAACAACGGCCGCCGCGGCGGAGTTGTCAAGGTCAGGGCGAAGATTGACAAAATCGACAAGAGCACTGTCGCCATCAGGGAGGTCCCCTATGGGAAGACCACCGCGATGCTTTGCGACAGCATCATGAAGGCCAAGGACAAGGGCAAGATAAAAATCCGCAAGATCGACGATTTCACCTCCCTGGAGGCCAATATCGTGATTCATCTTCCGAGTGATGTGTCTCCGGACAAGACCATAGACGCTCTGTATGCATTCACCGACTGCGAGACTTCAATCTCGCCGAACGCTTGTGTGATTGTGGATAACAAACCTGAGTTCCTCGGAGTTGACGACATTCTCCGCTACGACACCTTCCACACCCGCGACCTCCTCGGCCGCGAACTGGAAATCCGTCTGGGCGAACTTGCCGACGAATGGCACTGGGGCTCCCTCGAGAAAATCTTCTTCGAGCAGAAGGTCTTCAAACTCCTTGAAAACGATTCCGCCCGCAGTTGGGAGAGCCAGCTCGATGAGATTCTTGCGAAGATGAAGGAATTCGAGTCCCTCGTCAACAGGGAAATAGTGATGGACGACATCAAGAAGCTTGTCGAGAAGCCTGTAAGGAAGATTTCCAAGTTCGATGTCAAGGCCATGGATGAGCACCTGAAGGGACTTGAAGCCGAAATGGCGGAAGTGAAGAATAACCTTGAGCATCTGACCGAATACACCATCCGTTACTTCAAGAATATCAAGAAGAAATACGGTGCCCCCTGGGTACGCCGCACGGAGGTCACTTCATTCGAGGCCATAACTGCGACCAAGGTTATCAGCAATAACGCCAAGCTCTACGCCAACCTCTCGGACGGGTTTGTGGGAATAGATCTCAAGAAGGCCGACGAGGGCGAGTTTGTGTGCGACTGCTCCGACATGTCCGAGATCATAGTCATTGCCAAAGACGGCAAATACCGTGTCACGCGCGTCACCGACAAGGCCTTCTACTGGAAGGACCTCGCATACGTCGGTGTGTTCGACAGGGGCGATGAAAGGACCATCTACAATGTCATCTACCGCGACGGAAAGGCGGGTGTCTCCTATGCCAAGCGTTTCAGTGTGACTTCCGTCACAAGAGACAAGGACTACGACATCACTATGGGGACCCCCGGCTCCACGCTTCTGTGGTTCTCCGTCAATCACAATGGGGAGGCCGAGACTGTGAGAATCCGTCTGCGCCAGAAAGCCAAGCTCAAGAAACTTGTGGAGGAGTACGATTTCAGTACTCTTGCCATAAAGGGCCGTGCATCAAGGGGAAATGTGGTCACCAAGAACCAGGTCCAGACAATCACTCTCAAGAGCGCCGGCGTCTCCACCATCGGAGGCAAGGACATCTGGTTCGACGAAGATATCCAGAAGCTCAATGAGGACTCCCGCGGCCTTTATCTCGGGCAATTCCTCACCGGCGACCATGTCCTGGCCATATTCAAGGACGGAACTTACTACACCACATCCTTCGATTTGAGCAGCCGCTATCAGGGCGAACTTCTCAAGATAGAGAAATTCGTCCCGGGCAAGACATATTCGGCCCTTTACTGGGATGCATCGGCCAAGAGTTTCTATATCAAGAGATTTTCTTTCGAGGTCAATGACAATAATCCCGTTTCCTTCATCGGGGACGCCAAGGGCTCGAAACTTGTCGGCCTTACCGATGCGACCTTCCCCCGCTTCGAAGTAACCCCGGGAGGCAAGTCGGCTCACCGCGAGCACGAAATTGTCGAGGCCGAGCCATACATCGCCAAGAAGGGCTTCACCGCCAAGGGCAAGAAGGTCAGCGCGCTTGAAGTGGCGGACGTGAAATTCATCGAACCTCTTCCCGAACCCGAGCCCGAGCCGGTCAAGGAGCCCGAGGTGATGGACGAGTTCTTCGAGGACGAATTCCTTCCGAGCAGTTTCAAACCCGACCAGTACGGGCGGGAAGGCGACAATGATGAAAATATGGAGGAACCTACATTGTTCTGATGATAGTTTCACTCACAGGTTTCATGGGATCCGGGAAGAGCAGCGTGGCCGCTGTCCTTTCCGGATTCTTCGACTCGGTTTATGACCTTGACACTGAAATCTGCCGCAGGAGCTCTCGCGGAATATCGGAAATTTTTGCCGCCGAGGGCGAGGAGGGTTTCCGGAAAATCGAGCACGATGTTCTGGAAGCCCTTCTCGGGGAAGCGTCCGGCCGGGTCCTCATATCATTGGGCGGCGGCACCTTGGAATATGCTCCGAGTGCGGAACTTGTCTGCCGGGAGACCTTCTGTATCCGTCTGGATGTGCCGGTCGATACTTTGACCGACAACCTCTACCTCTGGCGCGGGGACCGTCCCCTGCTGAATCTCCCTGAGGGAAGCACCCGGGAGATGCTCCGCTCAAAAATAGAGGAACTTCTTGCCGTCAGGGAGGCCCGATACAAGTCTTGTGCGGCCGCTTCCGTGAGGATAGAGGGCACTGATTATGAATCTGCGGCTGCCCAAATCAGGGAACTTGTTGTAAAGTTTTCGCGGAATCACTAAATTTGTCTCTTTGCCTACAAAATCAATCCGTATATGAAAAAATTGGCATTCATACTCGTAATTGCAATCTGCTTGCCGGCAGTTGTATCCTGTGATTTCGTGCGCAGACTTGCCGGGCGTCCCGATACCGCTGTCGTGGAACAATACAGACAGCAGGATGCGGCTGAGCAGAGAATTGCAGACAGCCTCGAAACTCTCGCAAGAGAAAGGGCGGAAGCCGCACGGCTCGATTCCCTGAAAACGGTGCAGGACTCCATCGCGGCCCTCGACACCCTCGGGGGCATGGGAGTGATTCTCAACCGCAGGAGCGACATGAAGAATTTCACGGATGTCACAATGCCTGCGCGATATGTGATTGTAGCGGGTGTTTATGTAAAGAAATACAATACCTCGCGGGCTTTTGAAAAATTTGCGTCTGCAAATGTGCCTTGTGTGTCACTCGAAGGCGCAGGAGGAAGGACTGCCGTCGGTATATGTCCCTCGGACAAGGTGAAAGATGTCTGCCGGGCGTTTGTTTTGAATTCCGGAATCCTTCCCGCGGATGCATGGATTCTTGTGGATGAATAGAAAGAATGAGATTTCGCAGACTCATATCCGCCTTTGCCCCGATGCTGCTTCTGACCGTGGCGGCCACCGCGCAGTACCGTGTGCCGTATCAGAGCACTCTGGAGTCCCCGACTGTCGAATCGATGCGTGAGACGGTGGGACTTCTCATCAACAGGGATCTGCTCGGCCGCGCGCCGGGGAGCGACGGTGAAAAGGAGGCAGCCGCATATTTCAGAGAGCGGCTTGTCGCGGAAGGAATCGATGTGCTCAGCCCCGAAGGCGGAGATGTGTTCGGAATGACCCTTGAAAGCGGCGACACCTTGATTTCCCGCAATGTCGTGGGGTATATTCCCGGCACCGACAAATCCCTCGCGGGACATTTTGTGGTCATCGGAGCCCGTCTGGACAACCTCGGCTCATATTCCATGACCGTCGATGGCGAGAGCCGCAAGGTCTTCTACCCCGGAGCCGTCGGCAATGCTTCCGGTGTCGCAGTGCTCGTGGAACTGGCCCGCCAGATACACACCAACTCCGCGCTGTGCCGCAGGAGCGTGATGATAGTCGGCTTCGGAGCCTCCACCGCCAACTTTGCCGGCGCCTGGTATTTCATCAACCGCTCTTATGGCAAGGACACCGCAATCGACGCGATGCTGAACTTGGACATGGTCGGCAGGGAAGGAGATGAATTCTACGCATATACATCCTCAAACCAGGATATGGACGGGTATGTCGAAGCGCTGAAAAACACCCTCCAGCCGATTTACCCGGCTACTGTGACATGGGAGCCGTATCCGTCCGACCACAGGGCTTTCTATGCCGCGGAAATCCCGTCCGTGATGCTGACCAGCGGCCGTTACCCGGAACATAACCAGACAAAGGATGTCGAAGACATTCTGGACTACGAAAAGATGGAGAAGGTGCTTGAATATGCCTACAACCTCTCCCTTTCGATAATAAACAGCGGACAGACGCCGTCTTTCCGCGAAGATCCCGAGACACTTGCGAAAAAATCCCGTTCCGATGCCGGGCAGGGGATTTACGCCTTCACCGAGGTGGACTACAAGCCCACTTTCCTCGGGAGTTCGAACCCCGCGGATTTTCTGGAGAAGTGGGTTTACAGATATCTGAAATATCCGAAGGAGGCCGTGGATGCCGGTGTACACGGTACTGTATTTGTCAATTTCATCATAGAACCTGACGGAAATGTGTCATCGGTGGAAGTAGAGAAATCCGTCAGCGAGGCTCTTGATGCCGAGGCGGTGAAAGTGGTTGCGGCGTCCCCGAAATGGAAGCCGGCATACGTCAACGGCAAGAAAGTGCGCTGCGCCCTCACAGTCGGAGTGGAATTCCGTCTGGCCAAAGGCGGCGGATTCGGTATAAACGGAATAGTGATAAAAAAGAAAAACTGATAGAATATGGATTATAATTTCAAGGAAATCGAGGCCAAGTGGCAGGAGTATTGGGCAAAGAACCATACCTTCAAGGCGGAAGTCGATTCTTCACGCCCTAAATATTATGTTCTGGACATGTTCCCTTATCCTTCGGGAGCGGGTCTTCATGTAGGTCATCCCCTCGGCTACATAGCCAGTGACATTTATTCCAGATACAAGCGTCTCAAAGGTTTCAATGTCCTTCACCCCATGGGTTATGACGCCTTCGGACTTCCCGCCGAGCAGTACGCCATCCAGACCGGACACCACCCTGCCGAGACCACCGAAACCAATATCAACCGCTACCGCGCCCAGATGGACCGGATCGGCTTCAGTTACGACTGGTCCCGCGAAATCCGCACCTGCGACCCCGCATATTACAAATGGACCCAGTGGGCTTTCCTGAAGATGTACGGCTGCTGGTATGACCCTGACCTTGACAAAGCCCGTCCGATAGAGGAACTTGTCCGCAGATTCGAGACTGCCGGCTATGACGGCATCACCCCGGAGCAGTGGAAGGCCGCCTCTCCAAAGGAGCGCGACGCCATTCTGATGAACTACCGCATCGCCTATCAGGGTGTCACATCGGTGAACTGGTGCCCCAAGCTCGGTACCGTCCTCGCAAACGACGAGGTCAAGGAAGGGCTTTCGGTGCGCGGCGGTCATCCTGTCGAGCAGAAAAAGATGACTCAGTGGCAGCTCCGCGTGTCAGCCTATGCGCAGAGACTTCTGGACGATATGGAGTCCCTCGAGTGGACCGATTCCCTGAAGGAAATGCAGCGCAACTGGATAGGCCGCAGTCAGGGTGCCGAAATGGTGTTCAAGACATATTGCGAAGACAAGGAGTACGATGTGACAATCTTCACCACCCGTGCCGACACTGTTTTCGGAGTGACCTTCCTTGTTCTCGCACCCGAGAGCGAATGGGTGGAAAAACTCACCAGTGCTTCCCAAAAGCAGGCTGTGGAGGAATATCTCGCCGCTACGAAGAAGAAGACCGAGCGCGAGAGAATCTCCCAGACCCATACCGTCACCGGAGTATTCTCCGGTTCTTATGCAGTCAACCCTCTCACCGGGGACAAAGTGCCCGTGTGGATTTCAGAATATGTTCTTTCCGGCTACGGTACCGGCGCCATCATGGCGGTTCCGGCACATGACAGCCGTGACTGGGCCTTCGCAAAGACTTTCGACCTGCCCATAATCCCCCTCATCGAGGGATGCGACGTCTCCAATCAGAGTTTCGATGCCAAGGAAGGCATAATGTGCAACTCCGGTTTCCTCAACGGCAAGACTGTCAAGGAAGCCATTCCGGCCGCGATAGACTATGTGGAGTCGAAGGGAATAGGCCACAGGAAGATAAATTACCGTCTGCGCGACGCCATCTTCTCCCGTCAGAGATATTGGGGCGAGCCTTTCCCGATGTATTTCAAGGACGGAATAGCCACTCCTCTCCCCGAGGACTGCCTTCCGCTGACCCTTCCCCAAATAAGTAAATACAAGCCTACCGAGACGGGCGAGCCCCCGCTCGGACGGGCAAAGGACTGGACCTACGAAGGCTGCCCTCTCGAGAAGAGCACCATGCCGGGTTTTGCCGGCAGCTCGGCATATTATCTGCGTTATATGGACCCCCACAATGACAGCGCCCTTGTGAGCCGTGAGGCCGACGAATACTGGCGCAATGTGGACCTCTACATAGGTGGTGCGGAGCACGCCACCGGCCATCTCATCTACTCGAGATTCTGGAACAAGTTCCTCTACGACCTCGGCTACGTCTGCGAGAAGGAGCCGTTCAGGAAACTCGTCAACCAGGGCATGATTCAGGGACGCTCGAATTTCGTGTACCGCATCCAGGGGACCAACACCTTCGTCTCCTGCGGCCTCAAGGACCAGTATGCCACGACAGAAATCCATGTCAATGTGAATATTGTCCATAATGACCGTCTTGACCTTGAAGCCTTCAAGGCCTGGCTTCCCGAATACAAGGATGCCGAGTTCATACTCGAAAACGGCGAATACATCTGCGGCTGGGCCATCGAGAAGATGAGCAAGTCCATGTACAATGTCGTCAACCCCGATTTCATCTGCGACACCTACGGCGCCGACACCCTGCGTCTGTATGAGATGTTCCTCGGCCCCATCGAGCAGAGCAAGCCCTGGGACACCAAGGGAATAGACGGCGTGAACCGCTTCCTCCGCAAGGTCTGGAGGATGTTCTGGGACAGGGACAATTATCTTGTCGAAGACCGCAAGGCAACTCCCGCAGAGCTGAAATCCCTTCACAAACTCATCGGCAAGGCTGCCACCGACATCGAGGCATTCTCTTTCAACACGACAGTCAGCGCATTCATGATTGCGGCCAATGAACTCGGCGAACTGAACTGTCACTGCCGCGAGATTCTCGAGCCTCTGGTCATCGTCCTTTCGCCCTTCGCCCCCCATATCGCAGAGGAACTCTGGGCCTCACTCGGACACAAGGAGAGCATCACCTATGCCTCATTCCCGGAATACATAGAGGCTTATACAGTAGAAAACAACGTCACATATCCGGTATCCTTCAACGGCAAGACCCGTTTCACGGTAGATCTCGCCAAATCCCTGACTCCTGCCGAGGTCGAGGCTGCTGTCAAGTCACTGGACCAGACCGCGAAGTATCTCGACGGCAAGAACATCGTCAAGGTGATAGTGGTTCCCGGAAAGATTGTGAACATAGTACTTAAATAATTATGGACAACAGTAAAGTTGTAAAAATCATCAAGGCTTACCTCTTTCTCACACTGGGCTGCTTCCTGTACGCCTTTGCGTGGGAATGTTTCATGATTCCCAACGGAATGTCCTCCGGCGGACTCATGGGACTCTGCACGGTTGTGGAATATGCCACAGGAGGCTCCATCAAGGCCAGTTATTCATTCATCGTGGTCAATTCCCTGCTGATATTAGCCTCCATTCTGGTTTTCGGAATAGGCTTCGGTTTCAGGACCATATACTGCATATTGCTTTCGACTGCGATGCTCGGCCTGTTGGGTAATACGGATATACTGAAGGCTCTTCCGGACCATTTCTTCTATATTTCCCAGCCTGTCCTCGTCCCGATTGTAGCCGGCGTCATAGAGGCTTTCGGAATCGGAATGATACTGCGCGAGGGCGGCAGTTCCGGCGGTACCGACATCATAGCCCTTGTGGTGAATAAATATTATCCTGTGTCGCTGAGCAAGGTTTTCCTGCTGTGTGACCTTTTCATCATCACCTCGCTGCTTTTCCTTCCGGACAGGGCATTCAACGATATGCTCTACGGTTACGAGATGATGTTCACCTTCTCGATGATGATCGATTTCGTGGTGGTGGGCCAGAAATCATCGTTCCAACTGATGATATTCTCCCAGAAGTACGACGAAATAGCCGATTACATCAATAAGGAACTGGACCGCGGCGCCACAATCCTGAAGGCCCAGGGCTGGTTTACCAAAAAGGAAAGGAATGTGCTGCTGGTCCTGCTGACCAGAAAGGAACTGCCTGTCATTTCGTCGGTTGTGAAGAATATCGATGACAAGGCGTTCATGTCAATAAGCCCGGTGAGCAATGTATATGGGGAAGGATTCGAGGAGATCAAGGGCGGTATCAGAAGAAAGAAAAACATCAAGAAATGAAAGCGAAGAAGATCCTTGTCAAAATCAAGGAGTATGTAATGATTACTGTGGGCATTCTGCTGTTTGTCGGAGGGTGGAGCACTTTTCTGGTGCCGAACAACCTTATCGGCGGCGGAGTTACCGGTATTTCGTCAATTATCCAGTATGCGACAGGAGGATTCATCAAGATAGGTACCTGCTATTTTGTGCTGAATGCCGTGCTCCTGATTGCGGCGATGTTCATCCTGGGAAGCAGTTTCGGGGGCAAGACAATCTATGCGATTATTCTCGCGTCCGTGGGCCTGAATGTGCTTCAGGGACTTATTCCTGTTGAAATCATACAGTCTCTTGCCATCGAAAACGGCAAACTGATGAGCACTCTCATGGGAGCCATAATGGTCGGCTGCGGAATAGGCATCACGATGATGAACGGCGGCAGTACGGGTGGCACAGACATCATAGCCCTCATAGTCAACAAGTACCGCAATGTCTCTCCCGGCAGGATGATTCTGATGATGGATGTGTTCATAATCCTTTCCTCCCTGCTGGTCCCGTCCTATACCCAGACCGGCGACCTTGTGCCGTTTACCGAAAAAGTGACGACGGTCGTGTATGGTTTCATCCTTGTGGTGGTCTGCTCCACCGCTCTTGACATGGTGCTGACCGGTTCGAGGAAGAGTGTGCAGATATTCATATTTTCCAAGAAATATGAGGAAATCGCGGATATGATTACCCGTGAACTCCATCGCGGCGCCACAATTCTCGACGGGACCGGATGGTACTCCAAGGAGCCCACCAAGGTGATAGTGGTTGTGACCAGGAAGACAGACCTCAACCTTTACCTGAAGGCCATCAAGTCGGTCGATTCCAATGCCTTCCTTTCAGTGGCCTCGGTCACCGGAGTCTATGGCAAGGGATTCGATTCAATCAAGATAAGTCCCGCCAAGCTCAAGGAATTTTCCGAGCAGAGGGAAAAGACACATACCATAGAAGAAGCCGAACAATGAAAAAGTTTCTGATTTTCCTGTCCCTGGTTCTGCTGCTGTCTTCATGCAACCTTTGGGATGAATACATTGTCCGCGAAGCGGATTGGGACAGTTATGAACTGTTCCTTATCGGAAAGGACAAGCCGGTCATGAAAGTGCTCACGGTTGAAAATGCAGTCGATGAGGAGGACCTCAGGACTCCGTCGGCGAAGCTCAACCGGGCGGATATCTGCTCTGATGAGTACGCTGTCCTGGTGGGGAAGATGATTGCCACCGTCAAGGCCGAGGACGGGGTCGGACTTGCCGCTCCGCAGGTGGATATCCGCCGCAGGATGGTGGCGGTGCAGAGGATGGACAAGTTCGGCGGTCCTTTCGAGATATATCCCAACATCAGGATAGTCAAGACCTACGGCGACCCTGTCTGCGGTCCGGAAGGCTGTCTGTCAGTTCCCGGAAAACACGGGGATGTGCCCCGGTATCAGGATATCAAGATCCGCTATACATCTCCAAGGACTCTCCGCGACACTTCGGAACGGGTTCTGGGCTATGTTGCAGTGATTTTCCAGCACGAGTGCGGCCACCTCGACGGCATTATCTACACAGACAAGGCGGTTTCGGTGACAGACGACGAGTAACCTATGGCTCAGAAGCGTTATCTGGTCATTTCAATGGAGATTGACGACACCGCTCCCGGCATAGTCTTCAAGAATCTCCTCAAGGCCATGGCCCGCTCGGCATCCGTGACAGTCATCTGTCCCAGGATAGACGCTTCATTTCTCGAAGGTGATGTGGAAATTCTTCCGATAGACTTCCATCAGCATTCATGGAGAACACTTGAGAGAAGGTGGCGCTTTATCGGCTGTAATCCGAGCGATGGCGCTTTTGTCCGGAAGGTGATGCGGCTATATTCGGACCTGCTCGGTTCCCGCAGCTATGATGCCCTTCTCACATTCACTTCCAACGGGTTCTATGCCGCAATCGACCTTTCAAGAGCCATTGCCCGGGATGTCCTTGCCAAAAAGTGGATTGTGTACTCTGTGGATGCAATTCCCTGTCCGCTTCCATGGTTCGAGGGACATGAATCTTCACACAGACATCTGACAGGTCATATCCGCTCTGTGTGCGAAGATGCGGATATGGTGATTTCTTCCAACGAGTTGATGATGGAGTATCAGAGGAATGTCCTCGGACAGCGATTCTCCGGACGGATGGACTATCTCTACACTCCGATTTCCACTCTTTGCGAAGACTCAAGCCGCAGGGCCGCCCACGATGGACTGAATATCCTTTATGCCGGCAGTATCTACGGCCTCAGGCGCATCGACGGTCTGCTGGAAGGCTTCCGCCGCTTCCTCAATGACAGGCCCGACGCGCATCTTGTATTTGTCGGAGATGTCCGGAAAAGTTACAGGGAGCAGTGCCGGGATCTGGAGGCTTCCGGTTGTGTGGAATTCCATCCATATACCAAAGACATAGAGTCCTGGTATTCCGTGGCCGACATCCTGCTGGACATTGCAGCTGATATTCCGGACGATGTGTTCCTTTCCAGCAAAATCATCTCCTACCTTCCCGTACCCTGCCCGATAGTCGCCGTTTCCGGGGACAATTCACCTTCACGCAGGATTTTTCCGGACTGTTATTCTATTATTCATTGCCACAATAATGCCGACGAGGTCTATTCCGCATTGGTATCCGCTTCCAATCCGGGAGTGGTGGTTCAGCGGAAGAATTTCGTGGAAAAGTTCAACGCCCGGACTCTCGCGGACAGATTCCTTTCCATTCTGGAAAAATAGCCCATTCTCCCCGTCAGTTTGCGCAAAACGCGAGTCACTCGCGTTTTGCGCAAAGTCCGTCTATTTCTGCAGTTTGAACAGGTGCCCGAAGAGTTTCAGGCTCTTGTTGTGGTCGTCCCCGAAGTAATCTACAGACACAAGCCACTGGATGGCCGGCTCAATCGCTGCTTTGATGGCAAACTTGGCGGCGGAAAGTCTGCTTGAAGGTATGAGCCGGAGCTTGTATCCGGAGGAAACGACTGCAATGGGGATGAGCCTTTCATAGACATGCGCCATGGAAGAACTGCCATGGGAAGGCCCTGACTGATGGAACAGGTCTTGGGAGATGTCTTCTCTCTTGAGAAATTCCAGAGCTGCGCCGCGCACGGCGAACATGGTGCCGGCACAGAACATATCGGATTTCCTTTCGATTGAGAGTCTGTCGAGCTCCGACTTGAGCATTGAACCGTCCTCCGGGTTGCCGCCCTTCGATTTGAAGTTGAGATCCTGGCTGTATGCAATACCGAGTTTGGGATTGCGGACGAAATCCTCGAGCAGCATTCCGAAGGCTTTTTCATCTTTCAGCAGGGCATCGACCATTCTTTCTTTCCACTCGGCTCCGTCCATCACAATACCATGGAGGGAGAATTCCCGGGAATCCTCATTTTTTGTGTGGAGTTTGATGATGATGTCGTATTTATTCAGGTTGGTGTCTTTGACAGCCTGTATGAATGGCCATACGTCATAGCCCACATTCGGGCACTCCATGAAGACGGCATCATCCTTCAGTTTGCGGATTTCCTGTCTCAGAGTCTCCGAAAGGCCGTTTCCCGTCACAAGCAAGTCCCACTGGCAGGAATGGATATTGCGCATCTTTTCCAGATAATATCCGGCAAGATTTTCATAGAAGATGTGGAAAATTACTAGGACGCGCATGTTTTCACGGGTAGAAATCCCACAAATTTACTAAATTTGTTTTGATTATCATTTTATTGGCATGAACAGGCAAGCTTATCTGATACTTGCGCACAAAAACCTCTGGCAATTGAAAAAGTTGCTTTCTTCCCTTGATTACGAAGGGAATGAAATCTATGTTCATCTGGACAGGGGTGCCGGATTTTCATGCGAAGATATAGGACAGGTCTGCACCCGCAGCGAGGTGCATTTCATCGAGCCGCGCATCCGTGCCGTATGGGGCGGACTTAGTATCGTCAAGGCGGAAATGGCTCTTTTTGCAGAGGCGGTCAGGACTCCTCATTCGTATTACCACCTTTTGTCCGGGATGGATCTTCCGGTAAAACGGAAAGAGGAAATCCATGCGTTTTTCGAAACTCATCCGGGCCGGCAGTTCATCAATATGTGGCCGGACGACATCACTCTGGAAAATTGCCGGTATTTCACCCTGATGCCCGACGGCTCGCGTTTTCATCCTACCGACAACATCAATAAATGGTTCAAGGAGATTCTCAAGAAGAGGGGCATCACTATCAATGACGGTGTCACTTTCAAAAAGGGGTCCCAGTGGGTTAGCCTTTCCTCCGACTTCGCCCGATATCTTGTCGGACAGCAGGACTGGGTGAATAAGGTTTTCGCCCATTGTACCCTATGTGACGAGATATTCATTCCGACAGTGCTTGAACAGAGCCCTTTCAAGGGCACTCTCTTTGGGCCCGATATGTTCGGAAATGAGAATTCTGCCCGGTCCAATCTCCGATATGCCCTGTGGGAGCGCGGAGGCGTGAGGCACCCGGGCACTTTCACAATTGACGATTACGACTTCCTCGTCAATTCCGATTTCTTTTGGGCAAGGAAATTCGATGAGAAAAAGGACAAGGAGATAATAGAAAAAATTTGCGCCATCAACGCGTGACACTGAAATTATCCGGTATATGAAAGAGAAAATAATTGTCACTCTGACCACATGGAAGCCGAGGATGAAGAACATCCCGACTGTCCTTGATTCCATTTTCGCCCAGAGCGTGCCTCCCGACCTTGTGGTTCTGAATCTTGCCGACGATGAGATTCTGCCGGAAGAGTTGAGAGAATATCTGTCTTCCCACAAGGTTGAGGTCAACCGGATGCCGAATCTGAAAGTATATAAGAAGCTTGTGCCGACTTTGAGGAAGTATCCACGCTCCTGTGTGATTTCGATAGATGACGACTGGATTTATCCCCCGGGGATGATAGAGGATTTCATGAATGTCCACAGCAAGTATCCCGATTCTCCGGTCAGCGGCAACAAAGTGACCCTTTACGGCAGGTCCTGCCACTGTGGATGCGCGTCTCTGACCAAGGCAGAGTATTTCGGACAGTGGCTTGACTGCATTGATGAGAGGGTGATGAAATGCTGCGCCTGTGATGACCTTGCCTATACATATTTCATCGCGCGGGCCGGACGTTCTTATGTGAGGACAGAAGGCACATATTACGAGAATATGAAGGGGATTGAAGACGAATGCTCCTATTCTGAGGCCATGCCTTCCGAATTGGATGACAGTTGGGAATATCTTCAGGAGCGTTTCGGACATATCGGGGAACCGGAAGTGCTGATTCATCTTCATGTAAACCACCCATGTTGCGTGCCGGGCTACCTCAGACGTCTCGAGAATGTACGCGGCTGCAGGAAGAGCCTTGTCGTGACATATTCAAAAGCGGACGATGAGATTTCAGAGATTGCTCTCCGCTTTCCCGGAGCGAGGCTGCTTCAAGTCGAGCCTTCAGAGGATGGAATGGATGCTTTTGTATCCCTGCTTAAGGAAAAAGGAGTCTCTTATGACTATGCTCTCCACGCAACTACCTGGAACGGCCGCAAAATTCCTTTTTTCAACAGCCTGAACCTTTCCGGCTTCGAACTTTCCAGGACCATGCTTGGGGCCATCCTGGCTTCCCCGGAGCGCTTCCGCAGGGCTCTCTCCCATATAGGGGAAAATTCCCGCAGAGACATTGTGTGCGGCATTGAAGGTTACAGAATTTCCGAGGCTCTCCGCGGAAAGTCCTTTGCGGAATGTTGCCCGGTATCGATTTTCCTGTGCCGCGCGGATGCTTCTCTTTTCGAGGGTGT
>JAKSKQ010000033.1 GCA_024401675.1 Bacteroidales bacterium
GCCCCTGTAGACCGGCTTGGCCGTTTTCGTGCTCGCGGGCGTGTTTTTTGGGCCCCGGAAGAACGTATTGGCCATTTTCGTGCTCGCCGGCGGGTTTTTTGGGCTCCGTAAGAACGTATTGGCCATTTTCATGCTCGCCGATGGGAAAATCGGGCCTCAGAAGAGCGCCAGGGTGCGTTTTTGCTCTCGCGGGCCGCAAACCCCCACCCGAAAGCAAAACCCCACCCAAATGCTCAACCCCACCCGAACGCTCCCCCAAAAAACGAAAAAAGGACAGATTCAAAATCTGTCCTTTACTTCGTTGAGGCTGCCTTTCACAAGGGAGCACTCAATCTAACCACATAATAACACTAAAACTAATAACCACTTGAATTCAGGAGATATCAGAATGACCTCATCCTTGAATCCGATACAAAGGTACACCCGTTTTTTGATTTTGCAAATAATTTTTTAAATTATTTAGAAATTTTTTTGAGATTCTTCATACAGAGCCTCAAAGAATCTGTCCAATACGGTATCTCCACCCCGAAAACCTCCTTGACTTTGCTCTTGTCCAGTACCGAATAGGAAGGACGGATGACAGGAGAGGGAAACTCGCTGCTGTGGCAGGGCTGCACATCGCAGAGCGTAGGTTCTTCACCGGCGGCAGTTCTCATCTCATTGTCGAAAGCCTGAATCATCTTGGTGAAATCGTACCAGCTGCACACACCTTCATTGGAGTAATGGTAAATGCCCGTGTTCTCCTTCATTTTGCCGGATGATATGATTGTGCATATAAGTTTTGCCAAATCCAGGGCGTAGGTCGGAGTCCCCACCTGGTCGAACACTACCTTCAACTGAGGCTTGGATGAAGTAAGCGACAACATAGTCTTGACGAAATTCTTCCCGTATTCACTGTACAGCCATGCCGTGCGTATAATATAGTACCGGCACCCGGAAGCGGCAATCGCTTTTTCACCCTGGAGTTTGGTCTCTCCGTAAACACCGGTGGGAGTGCCTGTCCGGTCCTCCCTGCAAGGCGTGTTATAGGGCTCCTTCCCGAACACATAGTCTGTCGATATGTGGAACAGGACTCCGCCTCTTTCCACCATGGCGGCGGCCAGATAAGACGGAGCGGTGGCGTTCAGCAGTTCGGCAAGAGACCGGTTGCTCTGGGCTGCGTCCACATTGGTGAAGGCGGCGCAGTTGACAATCACGTCGATTGAATTCTCTTGCACGAAGGCTCTTACCGCATCCTTGTCAGTGATGTCCAGGTGGATTGTCTGAAAACCTTCGACATCATTGACATCGGAGAAAAAATACTTGTCAGTGCTCCCGGAGGAGACAATTCTCATTTCAGTCCCAAGCTGCCCGTTGGCTCCTGTAACCAAGATATTCATAGTCGTATTCTAGAACAAATATCCGATATTGACATAAAAGGCTCCTGTGCCGTCCTGATTGTAGAGCGGATTGTCCTTTTTCATCAGATGGGTGACAGGCATACCGTACTCGAACGCCACGATGAAGTTCTCGTTCATGATGAAGCGCAGACCGGCTCCGACTGTGGGGTGAATCGTGTCCTTTGCCTTGGGCGCTGCGGTTATGTATTTCTCATATTCGGCGCGGAGCGCGGCGTCATCCTTGCCATTGTAGCTCATATCGCGTCCTCTGGTCACCATGGTTCCGTCGCTGAAAATGTTGAACGCGAAACTCATGTTCTGGTTGATCCACTTGAACTTTATGAATCTGTACCTGAGCTCGGCAGTATAAGTGAACATATCCAGACCGACGACTCTGTGGCGCATGATTCCCCTGGTGGTCCTGTATCCTCCCATACCTTCCTTGTCGCCGTTCTCACCCATTACCGTGATGAACGGAAGGACATAGTAGGGGCTGCTGTTTCCGAAGGCACCCTCATAATTCAGACGGTATGCGAAAGTCAGCACATCATTCTTCACAATCGGCACATATTGACGGAACGTCACCGAATAGCGGTAGAACGGATTCCTGGTGCCGAGCCATTTCGGTGCGGCCATCACGTGGCCTTCAGCCCATATTCCGCGAGTGGGGGCTCCCTCCTTGTCACGGGTGTCGAACATGAGACCCGCGCGGATGGAACTTGAAAACCCTCCGCCGGCTTCATTTTCAGAAATAAGGCCCCAGTCCACATATTTCTCGAACAGGGTGCCCGAGTAGCCGTTCTCTCCTGCGGAAGGGAATATCTGCTCCGGTTTCTTGCCCTTGTTGATATTGGCATAGTCGATGGCGCCGGTCTTGAAATAACTGGCGTGGTAGCCGACTTCCCATTTGAGATGGTCGGTGATGCGCCCCACGAAATCGGTCTTGAGGAGAATGTTCAGGCGGCTGAACTTATAGAAAGGAGTGAAAATGCCGGTGCTGTTCTGGCCGGGAAGCATCATTATGTTGTGATATTCCTGCGACTTCTTTCCGCATGCGACCGCATTCCAGTCATAATTGTTCTGATAGCCGTTGAAACCGAAGAAATCGCAGCCCTTGTCGTAGGATATCGACATTGCGGAAGACCAGCGGACGCCCGGAATGAGCTCTTTCTCATCGTACATTATCTGCCCGAGCATACTTCCCTTTGTGAAATAGGAATACTCGAAATACAACTTGCTGTCGTAGTTGGGATAATTGCTGCCGTCGCCGTAGTTGAACAGTTGCAGAATAGCGCCGACCTGGAACCCCTTGTCGGCATCATAGGCGACAACCGGCAGCGGACCTATGTTCCAGCCGGTCTTCACCATATCCTTGTCCTTTTTTTTGCCCAGCGCACCGGCCGGGATTGAAACTGCGGTCAGAGCGAGCAGCGCTGCGGCCGCAAAAAGTCTTGAATTTTTCATGACAATATGTCTCTATATAAATTGAGAAGCAGATAGAAAAGGCTGTGGAATGGCCAGATGATGCAGAAAAGCAGCCTCCAGCCGTAGCGCACGGTATTCATCCATGCCATGTCCTTGAGCTTGCGCCTGGTCAGCCAGGTGGCGAGAAGCACCGGTGAGCAGACCGCTCCGCAAATGAGGAAAATCGGAAGCGAACACAGGGCCCAGAGCACCCGGAGCCCCTTTTTCGTTATCGAGCGGCGGGGGCGGTGGCGGAGGTGGAAGGCTTTCCAATTGGTCTCGTAATGCTCGTCATCCGGGAAATATGTGATAAGTGAGGCGATCCGGTCATGCAGCAGCTGGCTCAGCGCCGGCCAGTCGTCCAGATATTCGCTCACCCGGATCGGCTCGCCGTAGGACATCTTCACATCGCACATATAGTGGAAATAATCACTGTAGTCAATGCCTACCGGCACTATGTAAACAGGCTTCCGGAGCCTCTCCTCCGCCAGTTTCCCGACATGATAAACCCCTTTCTTGATAGGTTGCAGGGAATGCATGGGCCTGTGCTTGCCCTCCACGAACAGGCAGAACGGAATATCGTGCGCAAGACAATCCACAATTTCATCGAAGACTGCGTGGTTGCTTTCCAGAGCCGCCCTTCCGTCGCGCACCCTGGAGATGGGCAGAATCTTGAAGAAAGTCAGCAGTTTCGCGACTGTAGGATTCTTGAATGTATCGGCTCTTGCTCCGAATGCGGTGGGACCCTTGCGTGCCTGAAGCATCACAAGGGCGTCCATCAGCGTATTGGTGTGGTTGGGGGCGAAAATCACAGCCCCGTCGGTGGGAATGTTCTCCTTTCCGGCAATCTTGAGACTGCGGAAACTCCACTTCGTATTCAGATCGACATACGGACGGAAGAATCCGTAGGCCCATGGGGTGTCATATACTTTGTTCACGCTTTCTTGGTTTTGTTGAAAATTGCAGAGACTGTCAGTCCGCTGATAATGTGCCAGATACCCCACCATGCGGTAATCACGAGCATACCTCCGTGAGGCGGGAAGCCGGCGAAGAGGGAAGTCCCGAGCAGGAGCACGAGGCCGAGTCCTGAATTCTGGATGCCCGTCTCAATAGTGAGGGTCCTGCGGTCCTTGAACGGGAGTTTGAATACGGACGCAACGGTGAAACCTATGGCAAGGGCGAGCAGATTGTGGATGAACACAACGAGGACGATGTATTTGATGCACTTGAGGAATGCGTCAATGTTGCCGGTGAAACTGAGCACAACCATCGCTATGAAGAAAAGGATGCTGATCCACTGGAAGGGTTTCTTCAGGGCGGCGGCAACCTTGGGGAGGAAATGCGAAGTGAGAATTCCCAGAACAAGGGGGATGCCCAGAAGAATCACGATTGTCTTGAATACATCCATCAGGGGAATCACAAGATGGGGAATTTCGCCGGCGACACCGGCGGTGTTGATGTAGAGATTGCCCCAGCACCAGAAGTTGAAGGGCGTGGTGAAAACGGCGAGTGCGGTGCTGATGGCGGTCAGCGAAACTGACAGTTCCACATTGGCCTTGGAAAGGGAGGACATGAAATTGGAAATGTTGCCTCCGGGACATGAGGCGACCAGAATCATTCCGAGCCCCATCATCGGGGAAATCCACCTGCTCATCGCGAGGGCGAGGCAGAAAGTGAAGGCCGGCAGAAGAATAAGCTGGCAGATGGCGCCGAGAACCACTGATTTCGGCTTCTTGAAAACTTCCACGAAGATGCCGGGCCTGATGCCGAGGGCTACTCCGTACATTACGAATGCAAGCACAATGTTGATGGTGTTCATGCCACCGGCATTGAGAGTCACTTCAATCTGATCTATGGAAGCTGCAATTTCTGGAGTCATAAGAAGAAATTTTAAAAGTTCATTTTTTATTTGTCAGCGGCCTGGTTGATGTACAGGAGGTCTCCTGCGCGCAGAACTGTGTTCCCGTTGGGGATGATGGTGCTGTCGCCGCGTTTTATCATAATTATCTGAGAGCCGGTCTTGTCGTTGTCCCGGAGAGCCTCGCCGTCGTGGCGTCCGCCCTTCTTGACAGTTTTCTGGATTATCATCAGCTGGCTGTTGCTCTTGAATGCCTTTGAGAAAAGTACCACATGGTCGCCGAGCCGGATGACAGTGTGCCCGCCGGGAAGGATTTTCTTCCCGTCCTTCCGGACTATGCGGCAGAGCCTCATGTCGGAGGGCAGCCCGAGTTCCATGACTTCCTTGTCCAGCCATGGATTGTGCTCATCGATGATAACCTCGCTGAACTGGAGGTCTGTTTCCTCGGAGAAGTCGCTGAAGGTCTTCATTACATCGGCATTCGGGTCTATCATGTCGAGCTTTTTGGAAAGCAGGGGAATGAAACTGCCCTGAACTCCTATCGAGAGCAGAACTATCATGAACACGAGAGTGAAAAGGTCGAAGCGTCCGCCTATAAGACCGTCATCGCTGAGGGCGGTCATCGCCATGATTGCGAAAACTATCGAGGAAGCCCCTCGAAGCCCGGCAAATGAAATCAGCATTATCTGCCGCAGAGAATATTTCCTGAGCGGAAGCAGCAGGATGAGCATTGCCGCCGGGCGCACAATCAGGAGCAGGGCCAGGAAAATGGCGGCTGCGGGAAGAGCCCAGTGCAGCATGCTCGAAGTGCGAGCGAGCATTCCTATCATAAAGAAGATTAGCACCTGCATCAGTCCGGTGAAGCCGTCGAAGAAGTTCACCAGTTCTTTTTTTCCGGGAATGTCCTGATTGCCCAGGATTATGCCCACAAGATATGCGGCGAGGTAGCCGTTGCCGTTCATGGAAGAAGGCACGGAGTAGGCCAGGATGGCGATGGCCAGCATAAGGAGTGAGGTGTATCCGGAACTGACGAACCTCATCTTGCGTATGATCTTCAATGAAATCCAGGCAAGGAAAAATCCGAATGCGGCACCCACAAGCATCTGCTGGAAGAACATCCCCGCTATCCTGCCTCCCGAAATCCCTCCGGTCATGACGGCAATCATCATGATTGTGAGAATGTTGGAGCAAGGGTCGTTGGAACCGCTCTCAATCTCGAGGATAGGGGCGGTGTTGTTCTTGAGTCCGAGTTTGCGTGTCCTCAGGATGGAGAACACCGATGCTGCAGCGGGCGCACTCAGCACGGAGCCTGTCAGGAAACTGATAGCCCAGTCCCAGCGCAGCACGAAGTGGCAGAACAGGCCGGTCAGCGCCGCTGTGATGATTACTCCCGCAGTGGCGAGAACTCCGGATTCGACAGCCACTCCCCTGGATGTTTTCCATGAAGTGCCGAATCCGCCGTAGAACATGATGAATATGAGAGCCACCGTGGCCAGCTTTTCCACAAACGGGAAGGCGTCCTCGTCCAGGTCGAGCGGGATGATAGTATTGTTTCCGAAGACGGTGCCTAGAATGAGGAAGGCCAGAAGGACCGGTACTCCGTATCTGTTGCTGGCGTTGCTCAGAAGCACGCACAGCAGAATGACAACCGCTATGAAAATCAAAGAAACTATCATCTCTTGAAACTTGTGTTGTAGCCTCCTCCGACGAATTCCTTGAGAAGCGAAGTTCCCGGAATTTCGGCATCTGAAACCGGAGTGAAGTAATGCAGGAACTTCAGAAGCCTGCTGGCTTCGCTGTACTCGGGGCAGTTTTTCGGCACTGTGGAGAGAATCTGCTCCGCATGGGAGCGGAGAACAGCGAATTCCACAAGATAGGCCGAGTTGAAAAGCACATCCGCATTCTCCTGGAAAGGATATATCCACTGGACTTCGGCCCGGCGTACATTAGGCCACTGGGCTATGCTCTCCCTTGCCGAGAATGCACCTTTGTTATAGTCGCGCAGAATTCTTCTGAGGAGTCTGTTGTCGCTGGTGGGGATGCAGTTGTGGTCGTCGAGGGATATGGATGTGATGGTATTGATGAAAATCCTGTATTTGATGTCGTCGGAAATGTGGTCGGTCAGATCCGGATTGAGGGCGTGGAGACCTTCCACGATGAGAATCGACTCGTCGTCCATCTTTATCTTGCGGCCGTTCCATTCGCGCAGTCCGGTGACGAAGTTGTAGTGTGGTATTTCCACTTCTTCACCCGCGAGCAGCCGGAGTATGTCTTTCTGGAGCATGTCGTGATCGACAGTGTCGAAATTGTCGAAATCATACGACCCGTCGGGGAATTTGGGAGTCTCGACACGGTTCACGAAATAGTCGTCGGTGGAGAAGAAAATCGGCTTCAGCCCGCAAGCGAGCAGTTGTATGCTGAGCCTGCGGCAGACCGTGCTCTTTCCCGAGGAACTAGGGCCTGTAATCAGTACCAGGCGGATGCCCCTGGTGTTGTAGCCGTCATAGATGGCCTCGGCCATTTTCACGATTTTCTTTTCCTGAAGGGCCTCTGATACCTGTATGAGCTCGCGGGCGAGCCCCTTCTGGCAGGCCAGGTTGACGTCACCGACATTGGACAGTCCCATTATCTTGTTCCATCTGGTACTTTCCAGAAAGGCCTGGAAGGTCTTGGGCTGTGAAAGTTTCGGCGCGAGCCGGTCCGGATGATGGCGGTCCGGAATCCTCAGGAGAATCCCGCCCTCGAGAGGCTCCAGAGCGAAAATCTTCAGATAGCCGGTGGAGGGTACCAGAGCATCATAGAAATAGTCCGGCTCTCCGTCGAGAGTATAATATGTTATGTAAACCTGTCCTGAAGTCTGGAGAAGTTTCACCTTGTCCTCATATCCGTGGCGGCGGAACATTTCCACTGCTTCGTCGAGGCTGGCTTCCTGCCTGCGGAAAGGTCTGTCCGCAGCTATGATTTCAGCCATCCTGGCCTGGATGGCTGAAATGTCATCCGTGCTTGCTGAACTTCCGTCGGCCTTTGTGAGAGTACAGTAGTACCCTTTGGAAATCGGACGCTTCATGCTGATGTGGGCTCCGGGGAAAAGATCCCTGACAGCTTTGCTGAGCACGAAGCAGAGCGAGCGGCTATAGACGCTTCTGCCGCTGTATGTGGTGTAGTCGAGGAACTGGACGTCCTTGCGGCCGTAAACTCTGTATTTCAATCCTTCGGACACATTGTTCACGAAGGCGGATATGATAGGGTAGGGCTTCGGGAAGTCGAAACTGTCCGCCACTTCGGCAAGGGTGACTCCTTCATTGAATTCCTTGAATGTTCCGGTATTCTTGCAGAAAATGCGTATCATGCCTGGCTGTCAGTGGTTTAGAGTTCAAATTTGTAACATATTCCGATCTGGGCCGCAACATTGTGCCCTTTTTCCTGCTTTCCGTCAATCAGCACCACTCCGTCAACCTTTACCTGTGTGTCATTGTCATTGAAAGTCTTCATCGGAGCGAACTGGAATTTGATGTGTGCCCCGAAATTGTCGGTGAACATGTATTCGTATTTCAGCGCAATGTTGAAAATGAAAGGCTTGAAACTCTCCTTCCCCCATTTTTCTGTTCTCTTGTTTCCTTCCGTGTCTTTCAACTTCGTTGTGGAATCGAGCCAGATGTCGAACTGCGGACCGATATATATTGATGAGCCTGTGCCGAAACTGTAGCCCACAAGAACGGGTATTTCCAGATATGAGATATTCAGGTTGTAGTCTATCTTGTAGTTCCCGGCACTGATTGAGGAAGTGTGTCCGAGTCCGGCATAGCCGACTGCAATCTGCCCCATCAGTCCGTCGAAATCGAGTTCGGCCATCACACCTCCGTAGGCGTGGACATGAGGTTTCACCCCGCTTCCGCCGTCATAGGTTATGGTTTTCGGAATCCATGAGAGGGAGGGCCCGACAAAGGCCCCGAGACGGACTTCGGCAAGGGCGGCGCAGCTTAGACAAAGAGCTGTGATACAAGCGATAATGATAGTTGAAAGTCTTTTCATATCAAATGGTTCTGCAAAAATAGTAAAATATTTTACAATTTAAAACAAGTATTTCAAAATATAGTAGGCCATCGCTCCGGAGCACAGCAGTTTCATGCCGGTGGTGGCGAGGAACCCGAGGAATGCTCCCAAGGCTGCCTTGATCGAGCCCCAAAGGTCATTCCCCGCCGCGAGAAGTTCTCCCAGAAATGCACCGAGAAGGCATCCAGCCAGCATTCCTATCGGTGTGAGGAACACCCCTGCCAGCATTCCTATCAGGGCTCCCAGGGAGGCGGCTTTGTGAGCTCCGGTCAGATTGGTGAACAATGAAGGCAGAAGATAGTCCAGCACCGTCACGACAATCGTGACTGCGAGCCATACTCCCAGAAAAGTCAGGCTCATGGACTCTGAACCCGAGGGATTGAAATATACCAGAAGCATTCCGACCCAGGCGAGCGGCGGCCCGGGAAGAGCCGGAACCACGCTGCCCACAATGGCGAGCACCGCCAGAATTATTGCGAGAATCTGAAGAAATGTCATGTTACTCCATCAGTTTCTTGTATTTGAATCTCTTGGGAGCGGCGTCTTCGCCGAGACGGGCCTTGCGGTTCTCTTCATATTCGGAATAACTTCCTTCAAAGAAATACACCTGCCCGTCGCCTTCGAAGGCCAGTATATGGGTGGCTATGCGGTCGAGGAACCAGCGGTCGTGGGATACTACCACCGCGCATCCTGCGAAGTTGTCGAGACCCTCCTCGAGAGCGCGGATTGTGTTGACATCCACATCATTGGTAGGCTCGTCGAGAAGCAGGACATTACCTTCGTCCTTGAGAGTGAGGGCAAGTTGAAGTCGGTTCCTCTCACCGCCGGAAAGCACTCCGCAGAGTTTTTCCTGATCCGCCCCGGAGAAATTGAAGCGGGACACATAAGCCCTGGCGGGAACATCCCGTCCTCCGAGACGCACCCAGTCGGAATTGTCCGCGATTGTCTGATATACTGTCTTTTCCGGGTCGATGCTGGTGTGCTGCTGATCGACATAGGAAATCTTTGCTGTCTCGCCGATGGTGATGGAACCGGAATCAGGCTGCTCGATGCCCATTATGAGCCTGAACAGAGTAGTCTTTCCTGCACCGTTCGGGCCTATCACTCCGACTATTCCGGCAGGCGGCAGGACAAATGAGAGGTGCTCGAAAAGAACCTTGCCGGGGAAGGCTTTGGAGACATCGTTGAACTCTATCACCTTATTGCCGAGCCTCGGTCCGTTGGGAATGAAAATTTCAAGAGCAGTCTCTCTTTCCCTGGCATCCGCGCTGGCCAGTTTCTCATAGGCGCCGAGCCTTGCCTTGCTCTTGGCCTGACGGGCCTTGGGAGCCATCCTCACCCATTCGAGCTCGCGCTCGAGAGTCTTGCGGCGCTTTGATTCCTGCTTCTCTTCCTGCGCGAGACGGGTGCTCTTCTGCTCCAGCCATGAAGAATAGTTGCCCTTCCAGGGTATGCCTTCGCCCCTGTCCAGTTCCAGAATCCATCCGGCCACATTGTCGAGGAAATACCTGTCGTGGGTGACTGCTATGACGGTACCCTTGTACTGCTGCAGATGTGCCTCCAGCCACTGGATACTCTCTGTGTCGAGGTGGTTGGTAGGCTCGTCGAGAAGCAGCACATCGGGCTGCTGCAACAGCAGGCGGCAGAGGGCCACACGCCTTCTTTCACCTCCGGAAAGAGTGGCGACCGATGCATCGGAAGGCGGGCACTGGAGCGCGTCCATCGCCCTTTCGAGTTTGCTGTCAATCTCCCATCCCTCCATTTTCTCAATCAGGTCCGTGAGTTCTCCCTGTCTCTCGATAAGGCGGTTCATTTCGTCGTCATCCATCGGCTCGCAGAACTTTGCGGAGATTTCGTTGTATTCGTTCAGAGCGTCCATCACATCCTTGACACCTTCCCTCACCACATCAATGACGGTCTTTTCCGGGTCCAGCTTGGGATCCTGCTCGAGATAACCGACAGAATAGCCCGGCGCCCATACTACTTCGCCCTGGTAACTTGTCTCGATGCCGGCTATGATTTTCATCAGGGTTGATTTTCCGGAACCGTTGAGACCTATGATGCCGATTTTGGCACCGTAGAAGAAGGATAAATATATATCCTTGAGTATTACTTTGTTGTTGTGCTGGAGAGTCTTTCCGACTCCGCACATCGAGAAAATGATTTTTTCGTCTGCCATTGTCTTATAGTGGTATTGAGGATTATTTGCTGAAGAAGTTGATGTCCATGTCGAAATTCCGGCATTCTCCCGGGCCTATGTACATCAGAGTGCCCCGGTCTCTTTCCGCCGCGCGTCCGTCCACCGTGCAGTTGCCGGGTTCGAGACCCAGCACATATTCGTGCACGCCGTTCATCTTCCACTGGGTGAGGCAGCTCAGTCCGGTCGGGTCGCATGAAAGGCCGAAGCCGAGATTGAGGTCCGGATTATAGACCCGGGCATGGAAACCTTCGGACTTGTCGAAGCGGTGGTAGTAGCACTGCTCGGTGAATCCTTCGGTCGGGGGGAGCATCTTGTCCCAGGAGTCGATTCCCTGCGCCGCCCTTTCATCCCTCGGAGTGACCGAAACCGAATCGATACTTACCCGGGCTTTCTCCGTGAGCAGGGGATAGGCCAGATTCATGTGATAGAGCAGCATCAGCGGCTCGCGTGTCGTGCCTTCGTTCTCGACACTGTCCCTGATGGAGAGGGAATTGCCGTCGAGCTTGCATTTTATTGTCCTTGTCAGGACCAGTTTTCTCGAAAACAGCCTGCAATCGCGAACTGTTGCCCGGATGGTGATGTCGCTGCTGTCCATCGTCCAGAAAATGTTGTCGCAGGGAGTGTTGCCGATAGTGCCGTGCATGGGCAGGAACTCTCCCGAATCAGTGCAGGCGGCCCCTACTGTGCTGAGACCGCAGGTGGTCAGGAATCCGGCCGTAAAACTGCCGAGGAATCCGTCAGGTGAAATTTTGTCATAGAATTCCGGTCCGACGAAACCGCAGGGGGAGAACAGTCCGATGTTCACACCTTTCACACTCAATCTGGGGATGTCCGCGCATCGGTCCGCATTCACCAGGAATTCGAGCCCGGAGGCATTCCGGACACAAAGCATGCGCATCCCGTCGCCCTTGCCGCCCTGAAGGCGGAATTCGTCCACTCCGGCTATCTGTCCGTTATGGCCGATATAGTCATTCAACAACATAAATTAATGATTTTTTACAAATTTAGTATATTTGCACGAACTGAAAAACTGAACATGAAAAAAATCAATTTGCTTTTCATTTCCGCCGTGCTGCCGCTCGTGCTTTTTCCCGTGGGAGAACTGTCGGCCGGAAGCCGGAATACTCGTGACGGCATGAGGCACGAAGTCCGTTTGGGAGTGGGGGATATGTGTTTCGAGACTCTCATCTGGCACGACCAGATACACCAGAACTACACCGGAACCCCGGACGGCTCGCTGTTCGTGGAAAATACATCCTACCGCTACACGCCGCATTTTTCCGGAGAATATGCTTTCCATGCCACTCCCTGGCTGAGCATCGGTGCCATCGCCGATTTCCAATACACCGGATGGCAGCGCGATTACTACAACAATACCAATGTGTCGCAGCGCACCACCCGGGAAAATTTCTACAACCTCGTCATAATGCCGACCATCCGCTTCAACTATTTCCGCAGAAACCATGTGGGACTGTACAGCTCCATATCCGGAGGCCTGGGCATCAACGGCGGCTCCGAGGCCAACGGCTTCGGCAAGAAGACCGTGTGCTGCGGGGCGTTCCAGTTATGCCTTGTCGGAGTTCGGGCCGGCGCCGGTCACTGGTGGGCTTTCGCCGACTTCGGACTTCTCGCTTCCATGCAGAGTCCCAATATCATGTATATGCTTGGCAGCGAACTTGTCAAGGCCGGCGTTTCCTTTAAATTCTAGAGATTATGAGAAAGATTTCGATCATAATGTGTGCGGCCCTCACCCTCGTGGCGCTGTACTCCTGCTCTCATTCCGAGACAATCTGGGTGACCATCGAGGATTGCAGCGACCTCGACCCGGCCGAGTCTTTCATCCCGTATTCGGTCAACAATTCCGTGATGTCTCAGGAAGCCATTATGAAATGCTCTCTTCCCGGAGGCGGCACTGTGGAGGAAGCAGCCCGGGACGAGGACACCAAGACCACCAGCACCAACGGAGCGGGACTTATCAGGGCGATGGTGTCCATGATAGATTCCAAAGAGATAATCTCCTACAGCGGCTGCTACAAGAGCGAGGATGAAGACGGCAACCCCATAAGGGTTTCCGGCAGAATCTCGATTCCTGCAAAGGGCCGTATCTCCAGAATAATGCTCGTAAGCCACTATACCATAGGCCACAACAGCGAGGCCCCCTCCAATGAGGTGACTATCGAGAGCATGTTCGCGGCAAGGGGCTTTGCGGTCGTTCAGGCCGACTATGTGGGCTACGGGCAGACTTCCGACCGGGTGCACCCGTATCTTTGCGACAAAGTCACGGCCCGCAATGTCATAGATATGTACTATGCGTCCCTGCCTTTCCTCAAAAAGATCCGCCGCACTCCCGACCACGACGATATTTTCCTGATGGGCTTCTCCCAGGGCGGAGCAGTGACGATGTCTGTCGCCCAGGAATTTGAGGCCAGCCATCCCGATGTGAAGATAAGGCTCACGATGGCCGGAGGCGGCCCGTACGATATCTGTGCCACCTATGACAAATTGATTGAAAATGATTTCACCGATTATCCCTGTGCCATACCGATGATCATCCAGGGCATGGATTACGGCAACGACCTGAACCTGGATTACTCCGATTACTTCCTGCCAAGGATGGTGGAGAATCTTGATGAGTGGATAAATTCCAAGCGCTACACCATGGGCGATATTACACAGCTCATAGGTTCCAAGAAGGTCAGTTCGATAATGACCCCGGATGCCATGGACAAGACCAGCCCCAAGATGACCAAACTTTACAACGCCATGCTTGACAACTCCGTCATCGGAAAGATGATGCCGCGCTGCCCGATATATCTTTTCCACTCTCTCGACGATACTGTGGTCCCTTATGTCAATGCTTACAATATTATGGAAATGCTGGAAATGCAGGATTGCAACGTGATGTATAATTTCGGGCACTACGGCCCTCATCAGATTGCGACACTGCGCTTCTTCCTCTCCTGTGACAATCTTCTCCGTGACTTCGGTGATATACAATGACGACACTATGAAAAGATATGCAATATTGATTTTTGCCGCGGCTATCGCCTTGATTTCTTCCTGCGACTACAAGCAGGAAATTTCCAGGAAACCGACCAGAATAGCCTTTTCAGTCTATACTGTGCAGAGCAACTATGCTGACATTTACCTCACTCCCGAGGACGACAGGGTGTTCTACACTGCAAACATCATCCGCAAGGATGAATTCGAGGCCGCAATGAAGAAGATGTCCGAGCAGGTGTTCATGGAAAAATACCTTGACAGCGCGAGGGCTTTCTACAACAATTGGCGCCGCATCAATGTCGCTCCTGAGGAAAGATATGTGGCTACCTTCGAGGATTACATGATGCATTATTCGACAACTCTGAAATATTTCACGAATCTGAAACCGGAGACCGATTATTTCGTATATGCTTTCTGTGTGGATACGGACAGGATGATTCCTCTGGGGGAATTGCAGAAATTCTACCTCCGGACTCCTCCCATATCCAGCGAGGCAGTCGATTTCCAGATGCATTTCCTTGTCAAGGAAAACAACGGGATAGTGTCCTATTATGTGAAGCCTATTACAAACGGGCACCTGAGCCGTACCCCATACGTAGCCGCCATTGTTTCAGCGGAGACATTGGACGACCCTCAGTATGAATACAACGGGGATTTGAACAATTTTGTTGACAATGTAGCCCCAATCTACAATGACATGATTGAATATTTTGCCCTTTTCGACATTTCCCGCTCACCGGTGGGCTTTGAGATGGAGGAGGGGAAAGAGTATATCGTATGGGGATACCCTTTCGTGGGAAATTACAGGAGCCACGTCTCCTACTACCGCTTCGTCTGGGGCAGCCAGGAAACGGAATATGTTCCCGGCTTACCCCTGAAGCGCAAATGAGTTCTATTTGTCCATCGCCTGACAGGCGGTGATGGCAATCATCTTGTAGATATCGTCCACAGAGCAGCCGCGGCTGAGGTCGTTGACCGGACGGGCTATGCCCTGAAGGATAGGGCCTATGGCCTCGGCACCGCCGAGACGCTGGATGAGTTTGTAGCCGATATTGCCGGCCTCGAGGCTCGGGAATACAAGCACATTGGCCTTGCCCGCGATGGGGCTGCCGGGAGCCTTCTTGGTACCTACTGAAGGCACGAGAGCCGCGTCGGCCTGAAGTTCTCCGTCAAGTTTGAGTTCGGGAGCCATCTGGTGCGCGATAGTGGTGGCCTCTACAACCTTGTCCACATTTTCGTGCTTTGCACTGCCTTTGGTCGAGAATGAAAGCATTGCAACTCTGGGGTCTGCGAATCCGGCCACGCTCCTGGCTGTCTGTGCCGTGCACACTGCAATCTGGGCGAGCTGGCTGGCATCGGGAACGGGAGTCACTGCAACATCGCCGATGACAAGGACGCCGTCCTCGCCGTACTGTTCGGCCTTTGTGAGCATGAGCATAGCGCCGCTGACGCAGGAGATGCCGGGAGCGCACTTGATAATCTGGAGGGCCGGACGGAGGGTGTCGCCGGTAGTGGAGAGGGCTCCGCTTATCTGGCCGTCCGCGTCACCGCTCTTGATGATGAGGCAACCGAAGTAGAGAGGGTTCAGGACGAGCTTCTGAGCCTGCTCGGGAGTCATTCCCTTGGCCTTCCTGAGCTCGTAGAGAAGATTTGCATACTCGGCTGTCTTCTCGCTTGTGGCGGGGTCGATGATAGTCGCTTTTTCGATGTTTTTGAGTCCGAGAGTGGCGGCGTAGTCAAGGATTTCCTTGCGTGAACCGATAAGGATAATCTCTGCGAGGGAGTCCTCGAGAGCCTTGTCGGCGGCCTTGATGGTGCGCTCTTCGAGAGACTCGGGAAGTACGATGCGCTGTTTGTTGGACTTGGCGCGTTCGATGATGCTTTCGATAAGTGTCATATTATGATATAATTTGTATGTTGATTTTTCAAATCAATCCTCAAAGTTACAAACTTTTTTCCACTTGTAGTATCCATAGACCGCAAGGATGCTGTAAATGCAGTACAGACCGCTGTAGAAATAAATTCCCTTGTAGGCATACAGGGCGCAGCTCGCCACATCCACTATGAACCATATCCACCACTGCTCCAACCATTTGCGGGACAGCATGAACAGTCCGATGACGCTCAGGGCGGTGGTGAAAGCGTCCCTTACCGGGACGGTGCTGTCGGTCAGGCGGCCGAGGATGAGGGCCAGCAGTGCGAACAGGACTGCGGTCAGAGCCGCCATCGGAGCGACTGCCTTTGCCGGAGTGCGGCGGATGACCACTTTCCTCCGGCCTTCCCCGGACTCTTCGGACTCCCCGGACTCTCCGGACGCCTCCGAATCTCCGTGTTCCCGGCGCGCCGTGCCCCATTTCCAGAGGCAGAAACCATAGACCGCTGCGGCGAAATAATACACATTGATTGCAGCATCGGCATAAACTCCGGCCTTGTAATACACGAAGATGGAAATCGCCGGCATAATGATGCCGCACACCCACATCCAAATGCTCGCGCGGAGTTCCCCGATGAGGTAAATTATGCCGACCGTGACTCCCAGAATCTGGAGCCAGTTTTCAATTACATAGTCAATCATTTCCGAAAAAATCAATACTTATTCCGCCCGTCGCGGTGAATCCGGCGACAGGGAACCATCCGAACTCCATATACCTCTTTTCCGGCGTGTATCCCTGACTTTCCGAAACCGCAGAGTACACCCATCCCGATGCGGCGTGGTGGCTGTCCGACATGTTGCCGAGTTTCACAAAGAAGTCAATTCCCGGGATGATACGGCCGGCAGCGGGGTGCCCGGCTCCGATGTCGAGCCTGTAGTCAAGCCGCAGGTCGAGAGTGCCGTAGGCCGGGAGAGAGCGGTCGGCAGAAGCAGTGTTGTCCAGATATTGCCGGCTCACGAAATGGCCTTCCAATGCCGCCGAAAGGCTTCCGAGATGGAAGTTCAGACCTGCCCCCGCAGTCACTGCGGGAGAGAAGGCGATGGGAGTGCTGTCGTAGTGGATGCGCCTCGCTCCGGAAGGGGAGTCCCAGTCATCCACAACCTCTTCGAAGTCCTTGATCCGGCTGAGGCTGAAGGCTGCGGCGGCATTCAAATCGATATGGCGGTTCACCTTCCACGATGCTGTGATTTCCGCTCCGGTGCGCAGCGATTTCGCCACATTTGCGGTCAGCGCCTCCCCTATGTCGGAAATCTCACCCGTCTGGACCAGCTGGTCGCGGAAGTCCATGTAATACAATGTGATGCAGGTACTTACCCGCTTGCCGGAGAAACTGTACCCGGCCTCATAGTCCAGCAGATGTTCGGGCCGGGGGGCGCCGTGGTGACCATTGTCCGTGAAGTTGTTCCGCTGGGGCTCGCGGCTGCTCATCGCCCAGCAGGCGAAGGCACTGTGGGGACCGCTGTGGAAACTGACTCCGGCCTTCGGATTCAGGAAATCATAGAACTCCCTGACATCCAGCATCTGCTGCTCGATTCCGCCGCCACGGATGACGAATTTGTCATTCTGGCCATCTGTCGTGTAGAATACATGACGGTACTGGATATCGGCGTATGCGCTCCAGTTCCGGGCAAAATCCCATGTGACCTTGACATACGGACTGACCTCATTTTTCCTGGCGTCGGAGGAGTAGTACCGGTACATGTCCCCGATTTTTTCCGCAAGGGAGGGATTTGAGATGCCGGTGAGATATCCGTAGTGCCAGGCCTTGAAAAACTGGGCATGGACTCCGCCGCTGACACTCAGACGGTCATTTTTCCATCTGGCGCAGAGAACCGTGCTCCAAGTGTGCTCGTCAAGCCCTTTCTTCCTTGTCAAATCGCTGGTTTTCACTATGGAACCATCTTCGCCGATGAACTCGGAAAGCCCGAATTTTGACAGCGCGCAGTCCTTCTTTGTCTCGGTGTAATATCCGCTTCCGCCGCTGTATCTGAGAGCGGCGGAAAGGTTCCATTGCGGTGCCGGCGCCCAGGCCGCGGAAAGGATGTTGTGGTTCTGCCGGAAATGGTCTGCGGCGCCGATGAGATTGTTGTGGCGCCCGAGCCCTTCCTCATAGAGCTGACGGTAGCTTTTGCTGCCGCCTTCAACTCCGTTCCATGCCTGTCCTGTATGCTCGAAATTGCCTATGTGCCTGTATCTCAATGTGAAATTATTCCCTTTCCAGATGGCGGCTCCGTAATAGCTTCCGCTGCGCCCGGCTGTGCCGTCCACATACCCGTCGGTGCCTGACGCATTGAATCCGCCATCGAGACTGAGATGGTTCCACAGCCTCCCCGATGACAGGTTGATTCCTCCTTTGAAGGTGTTGAATGATCCGTAGGAGCCACCGGCCCGTATGGACGGTTCCGGCGACGGGTCCTTTGTGGTGAGCGCTATCGAACCTCCGAAAGCGCCGTCCCCGCAGGTTGAGGGCCCGACCCCGCGTCTGACCTGGACTGATGACAGGAAATCGCTGTAACTGTTCATGTTGGCCCAGAACACCGTCTCGTCCTCCGGTGAATTGAGACTCACCCCGTCGATGGTCACATTGATTCTTGAACCGTCGCAGCCGCGGATTCTCAGATAACTTGTCCCGCTCCCGATGCCGTTGTCAGAGGTTGCAGTCACTCCCGGGATTCCTGTCAGAAGGAAGGGCAGTTCCGCGCTTTCGGATGAAAATTTCTCAAGGGCATCTCGGGATATGTTGGACACCGCGAACGGCGCATTCCTTGGAGCCAGAACAGCCGTAGCCACCGATTCCTGCAAAAGCACGGCATCCTCTTCCTGCCAGGGATTGGCAGATGTGGTGTCAGAGGGAATTTCTTCTGAGAAAGTTGCGGCTGAAATGCCCGCCGCAAGGCATAAAGCAAGAATTTCTGTCATAATCATTCCTACGCCGGCATTATCCGGTTCAGGTTCCAGGGTATAATCTCAGCCATAAAAGTCGGGCACCCCTTGTTATTTGCGATGCAAATGTAGATAAATTTCGTCAAATAGACTATTCCTCAGGCGGATTTTCAGAACATGTAGCCTGCGCTGAGGTAGAGACCGAGTTTCGTGTCCCTGTTGGTGAGGGACTTCGCGAGGGAAAACGAAATCATTGCGGCGTTGCTCACATTGAGGTTCAGACCGCATCCCACGCTGACCTGAACTTTACGGGCAAGACGCATGGCATCCGCCTCGCTGACACCCTGCATGGACGCCATTTCCTTGATTTTGTGCGGCTGCACAATCACACCGGCATCACAGAACGGATCTGCTCCCATGGAAATGAATCCGCCGGGAATGGGAATGGTGGCAAAGCGCAGGCGCAGATCGAGATTGCCCCATGCATAGCCGTCGGCAACCATCCTCCTGCGTATCATCCCCCTGATTGTGCCGTCTCCGCCGAGACCCTCGGAGAAACAGTGGAGGGCGTCCGGACTGTACAGATATGAAAGCAGATAGTACGGCGTCGCCCCGGCCACGGTACCCTGATATGCCAGATGATAGGCGATGGTGAGCCATCCGCCCTTGAACGGAGTTATGTACTGGCTGAAGTGAGCCGCCAGGTTGACATATCGTTTCCCAAAACTTCCGAATCCGC
>JAKSKQ010000034.1 GCA_024401675.1 Bacteroidales bacterium
GGAAAGCATTCTGTTGGTCGTGAATTTGCAGGCAACCTGCGCAATAGTGTTGCGGACATATTCAATCCAATCGGATGAACGGCCGTTCTTGGAATCGACATTGTAGAATACGGATGCGATGTCGTTCTCTATTATATTATATATGGTAGCGGCATCGAGTTCGTCCTGGAAGTCCTGGTTGTCATAAGTCCTTTCCTGGGGAAGAGCCCAGCCGGCACCCGGTCTGTAGCCCTCGACCCACCATCCGTCAAGAACAGAGAAATGCATCACGCCGTTCATCGCAGCCTTTTCTCCGGATGTACCGGAAGCCTCGAGAGGACGGGTAGGATTGTTCATCCACACATCGACACCCTGGACAAGATACTTGGCGATGGTTATGTCGTAGTTGGGCACGAACACTATCTTTCCGATGAAGCGGTCCTGCTTGCTGATATCGACTATCATCTTGATGAGGTCCTGACCGGCCTTGTCGGCAGGATGGGCCTTGCCGGCAAACAGGAACTGCACCGGACGCTCCGGATTGTTCACAATCTGGTCCAGACGGTCCAGGTCACGGAACAGGAGGTGAGCCCTCTTGTATGTTGCGAACCTGCGTGCGAATCCGATGGTGAGGACATCGTCGCGAAGGGTCTTCTTGATCTTGACAATCTGACGGGGAGAATAGTGGCTGGATGCGCTGGGGTCGGACAGTTTCTCGCACACAGCCTCGATAAGGCGGTGGCGCAGTGCCGTGCGCACTTCCCAGATCTTCTCATCGGACACCTTGTAGATGCCTTCGAAGCAGGACTTGTCGTAGTGATGAGTCTTGAACGCCTCGCCGAACACTCCTGAATGGACGTCCTTCCAAAGGTCAGCTGTCCAGGTGGGATAGTGGACACCGTTGGTGACATAACTGATGTGGAGTTCTTCGGGAAGGTATCCGGGCCACATGTGACCGAGGATGTCACGGCTCACTTCCCCGTGAAGCCAGGACACGCCGTTGGTGTTCTGGGATATATTGGCGGCCAGGATGCTCATTGAGAACTTCTCGTTGACATCGTAGCCGTTGATCTTTCCGAGGCCCATCATGGTCTCCCAGTCTATGTGAAGACGCTGAGGATAATGGCCGAGGTATTTTCTGAGCATTCCTTCATCAAAGGAGTCATGTCCGGCAGGGACGGGGGTGTGGGTGGTGAACAGTGATGATGACCTCACGACTTCAAGAGCCTCCTGGAAATCTATATTGTCATTGTTCACATATTCACGCAGACGCTCGAGCCCGGTGAATGCGGCGTGTCCCTCGTTGCAGTGATAGACCTGGGCCTTGATGCCGAGTTTGCGGACCAGACGGATACCGCCGATACCGAGAAGGATTTCCTGCTTCAGACGGTTCTCCCAGTCTCCTCCGTAAAGGTGATGGGTAACCTGCCTGTCCTCGGGAAGATTGTCCTCATAGTCGGTGTCGAGAAGATAAAGTTCCGTGCGGCCCACATCCACTCTCCATACCCTCGCGTGGAGGTTGCGGCCGGGGAATGCCAGTGAGATGGAGATCCAGTTGCCGTCGGCATCCCTTACGGGAGTTGCCGGAGTCTTGAGGAAGTCCTGGCCGTCATATTTGCTGACCTGTTCACCCTGGGCTGTAAGCATCTGGGTGAAGTAGCCGTAACGGTAAAGAAGCCCTATGGCGACCAGATTTACATTCATGTCACTGGTCTCTTTCAGATAGTCGCCGGCAAGAATGCCGAGACCGCCGGAATAAATCTTCAGGGAAGTGTCAAGGCCGTATTCCATACAGAAATACGCCACTGAAGGATTGGTTCTGGCAGCCTTGAGGGCCATATATTCATTGAATTCGCCGGTCACTGCATTATACTGTGCCAGGAATGAGGAGTCTTTGGAAAGTTGGGAATATCTCTTCACACTGATATTGTCCAGGAGTGCGATGGGGTTCTCCCCACATTCCTTCCATAACTGAGGATCTATTGATTTGAACAGGTTGCGGGCGCTTTCATTCCAGCACCACCAGAGATTCTTGGAAAGAGGTTCCAACTGTCTGAGGTTTTCAGGAAGCTGACGGCTTACCAGCACCGTGTTCCAAGAGGGTTCGTTTGAAGATAATTTCTGCATCTGATTCTTGTTTGTTATTATCGGAAATTCGCCCTTAGTATCTACCATTTTACCAAGAGCCGTCATATATGTCTGTCTGTATGAAGCAGGATACTCCTTCATGTCCACCACCGGATTTTTCACGATGGCATCGGCACATGAAAGGCTTATCCTTTCGAGAGACGAAGAGGCCACTCCCGAAGCGGGAAGTCCATAAGTCGTCATGACCGTAGCCACGGGAACCTCCGACTTGTGCAGATAGAGAAGCCCGCTGCCGCTGGTCCACTCGTGGAACTCGGCCACCACCTTGTCAGTGGTGGAAAGATTGAAGAGATAAAAACTTTCCACCGCTTTACCGGCCGCATAGCCGAAGAGCATGAAGTCCTTGTAGTCCCAATCTCCCGTTATGGAGTCAACCTGGAATTTCTCCCAGTAATCTCCAAGAATCTTGTCGAGGTTCCCGAAATAATTCTTGTAATTCACGAGGATGGCTATAGGGGCGGATTCCACTGCGGTCCAATGTCCGACACGCACCCGGAGCCCCTGTGAGGCGGCCCACTCACGCCATGAACGCATGAGCCGTGTATCCTCCACGAAGGCCGGATTTTCCCCCTCATCCATCCAGACATCGGGGCCGATGAAAATATGATTGCCCACGATGCTGTTCTTCACCGGAACGGATTCAGATGGGAACACCTTGTGCTCACCGCCTACCTTATGGCAGACCTCCCAACTGATTTCGAACAAATAATCCGGCTTGACCGATTCGTTGTTTTTCATTATTTTTTCCTGGCTGTTGATTTTTTGGCGGCAGCCTTTGCAGCAGCAGCCGCTTTCTTATGTACCGGTTTCACAACCACCACCTTCTCTTCCGCCTCCTTGCGTACCGCAGTCGAGTTGAAGGCATCCTCCACTCTGAGCATGAAATCGCTCAATACATTCATATAGTTGATGAAAGCCTCGTAGGGCGTGTCATAGGGGTTGAAGTATTTATGCACATCACCGTCGGAGAAGAACTTGGTGCACATATAGTACAGATGGTCACTCTCCTGAAGATGGCCGTAATCCGCCCACAGGGCATCGTCACCGAGCATGGAAATGTTTTCCTTGAGCGAATAGAGTTTGTTGAAGGCGTCCTTCTGCAGTTCATTGCCGAGCCATGCGGAAATATCCCTTTCCTCGTCGGCCCATGAAGAAAGTTCCGGGACCTCGAGGTCGGCCACAGCTGCGTGTTTCTTCACAGCCTGTGACGGAGTCACGAACTCGATACCGCGCGAAAGCACTGCCGCGGGAAGGTATTTCACGAAATCGAAAATACCTGTGGAGGCCTTCTGGTGTTCGCCGAAAGTCTCATAATCCATGAACAGATTGACTATGTCGTCGGAAGCGAGCGCACCGGAGAGCCAGTCGGCGTATTTGTCTGCCGTGAGGGAGTTGGAAGAAAAGCGGAAGGCTATGTCATCGCTCAGGGCGGAGTTGCGAAGTAGCACGTGAAGCTTCGGAGCTATAGGGCAGGAGTACACATAATTTGGAGATTTCCAACCGAGTACATGCTTGGCGCCTTCCGCAAGTATGGTTTTGAACCCCATGGCGGCCACCATTCCTCCGATATCATCCGCATAGACAAGTTCGGTGTTGCGGAATGTGACAGGGGTCACGCCGAAATAATATTCAATGGCCTTCTTGTGCTGCTCCACCTGATGGCGGAACTCGCTTTCCGAAGCGAGGGCTGAAAGGGAGTGGTAGTAAGTCTCGCTGAGGAACTCCACACAACCCGTGTCGGCAAGAGCCTTGAAACTTTCAATCACATCCGGGGCATAGCGGTCGAACTGCTCGAGAGCGGAGCCGGAAATGCTGAATGAGACCTTGAACGAGCCCTTGTTTTCCTTTATCAGTTCGAGAAGCAGGGCGTTCATAGGAAGATAACACCTCTGGGCAATCCTGCGGAGGATGGTCTTGTTGGTGAAATCATCATAATAATGAGAATCCTTGCCTATATCGAAAAAACGGTATTGACGCAGCCTTGTGGGCTGATGTACCTGGAAATAAAGGCAGACGCTTTTCTTATTGTTTGTTTTCATATGATGACTGTTTATTTATTATCTGCTACACTTTCATAGACGGCCTTGATTTTGAGGGCCGCATTGTCCCATTTGAGAGCATTGACCTCGTCATAGCCGCAGCGCGCGGACATCTGGGAGAGCGCCGGATAATTGAGAATGCCGTAGATGGCGTCGGCCATCGCATCGACATCCCAGAAATCGGTCTTTATCGCATAGCGGAGAATTTCGGCGCAACCGGACTGCTTGGAGATGATGGAAGGCACATTGGTCTGCATCGCCTCAAGCGGAGAGATACCGAAAGGCTCTGAAATGGAAGGCATTATATAAACATCGGAAAGCGCGAACATCTTCTGGACGTCGGCTCCGCGCAGGAATCCGGTGAAATGGAAACGGTCGGAAATTCCGAGTCTGGCCACATGGCGGATACAGCGGTTGAGCATATCTCCGCTGCCGGCCATCACAAAACGCACGTTATTGCAGCGTTTCAGAATCTTGGCCGCAGCCTCGATGAAGTACTCGGGGCCTTTCTGATATGTCACGCGGCCGAGGAAGGTGACAACTTTGTCCTTCACTCCCCTCTCCACCTCCATATCAGTACGGCCGCTGAAATCGACGGCGTTGTAGCAGGTCACGACCTTTGCGGGGTCGATGCCGTATTTGTTGATCACTATGTTCCTGGTGAGGTCGCTCACGGTAATCACGCGGTCGGCGGCCTTCATTCCGCGAGTCTCTATCTCGAGCACGCGGGAATCGATGTGAGCCTCGTCACCACGGTCATAGGATGTGGCATGGACATGCACCACGAGAGGCTTTCCGGTAAGTTCCTTGGCCGCGATACCGGCAAGGTAGGTAAGCCAGTCATGGGCATGGATGACATCGATTTCATCTGCATGCTGCATGGCGATGGTACCTCCAACCTGGGCATAGCGGGCAACCTCTTCCATCAGATTGGCTCCGTATTTGCCGGAAAACTTGAATTTCTGCGAGAAGCCCACCTTGGTTTCGGTGCGGTTCTCCTTCTTCATCTTCTCGATAGCCTCGAAATACTCGTCCGGATCCACATAGGGAACCAGATTGGAGTCAACATAGAAGAACTTGACCTTGTTGATGAATTCATCGACGGTGGTGCACACATTCTGCACCGCCACGTCGCTGGCATTGACAATGCGGACCGCGCTCTGGTCCTCGTCTCCGGAGGCTGAAGGCATCACGAAAAGCACGTCAACCCCGGCATGTGCCAGACCCTTGGTCATTCCGTAGCAGGCTGTACCCAAACCGCCTGCGATATGGGGAGGGAACTCCCAGCCGAACATCAGTACTTTCATTGCTTCATCAGTTTATGGACGTTGATAAGGTACTCGCATCTGAGCAGTGCGGCAGTGGCACATGCGGAAGAAATGGCTCCGTGAGGCTCGTGAGGGGGATCCCCGTCATAAAGTTCGGAGAAGCAACCCACTCCGTGCTTGGGCACGTCTTCGATGAATCCTTCGACAAGCCACTGGGCTTTCTTGACAAAAGATTTGCCGTAAAAGCGGAAGAAAACATCAATATAGGGTGCGAGCAGTTCGGTACGTGTGCATCCGTTGTGGTATGCAAGGTCGCGCTCGGTCTGGGAGCCCTCATAGACTCCCTTGTAGAGCACATTTCTCGGAGAAAGGGTACGGATTCCGCGCTTGGTGACAAGTTCGTACTCCACCGTTTTAAGCACCGAAGACTTGATTTCGTCATCGATGGGGCTGTACGGCACATAGGCGGCGATGAGCATGTTCGGGCGAACTTCCGGCTTCACTCCGTCATTATCCACATAGTCTGAAAGATAGCCTCTCTCCGGCATCCAGAACACCTTGGTAAAATTCTCCTCGACCAGTTTCCTGATGCCCTCCCACCTGGGGATGAACTTGCTGTCCTTCGCACCGTAGCGGGCTTCCATTTCGAGAGCGAAGCAGATGGCATTGTACCACCATGAGTTGGTATCCACCTGATATCCGGCACGCTCTGTGACAGGGCGTCCGTCCACATAGGCATTCATCCATGATGTGGCGACGCCGTCCATCTGGGCCCAGAGAAGTCCGTTGGGATGCATCGCGATTTCCGAACGGACACCGGGAAGATAACTTTCGAGGACCTTCTTGAGAGTGTCTCCGTATTTCTTCCACATTCTTTCCTCCTCGCCGGCAAAGGCAATGTACTGTCCTATCACGTCCGCCAGACGGAGCGGAGCCTCCACCTGGGTTGTCCTGTGGAAAAGGCGTTCCTGCTCGTCCTCGATGAGATTGTCCAGAATTTCCTCGAATTCGTCACAGTCACCGGTAGCGTAAAGTGTAAGTCCCGGAAGGCTCATCAGGGTTTCCCTGAGCAGGCCGGTGTACATCCAGGAAAGTCCGGCGCAAATCTGCTTGCGGCCGCCGCGGCTGACCTTGAGGGACTCGGCGCAGCGGACCAGCATATCGTGCATATTGTTGATATTGCCCTGTTTTTTCGCGGCACGGGTGAAACGGGCCTTGAGAGTCTTGGGCGCAATTTCGGAAATGGAGGCGGAGACAACGAAAGAGTCGCCGGGCTTGAGGTCCAGGAAGAATGCTCCGGGAACCCAGAGGTCCTCCTTGCAGTCGAAGCCGCGCCTGTACTCGTCAGAATATGTGACGCCGTCAGACCATGCGGGGAAATGCGAATATTTGGCCGGAGAACTGAACTGAAGGTGGAGTTCCGGGAAGCCGGCATACATCCTCAGCGCAATACCTCCGGGAACTTCCCTGTAACGGGAGTCCACCTGATCGTTCTTCGAGGTCAGGGCGTGCATGTTGCGGTAAGCCAGGAATGGCTTGATCTGCATGGTGACCGTGTCGGGAGCCTGCACCAGAGTGTAGCGGATCATGAGGGTGTCGCTGTCGTCGGAAAACAGAAGTTCCTTCTTCACAACCATCTCACCTATCTTGTAGGTGATGGCCGGCGCGCCGTCGGCATCGAAGTCGATGATGTACTTGTGACCTTTCGGATCATAGGTGCTGCCGTAGCAGTGTATGCCAAGGTTGAACCTTCTGCCGGAAAGGATGAGGCTTTCGTCAAGTGATGACAGAAGGATGAACTTGTCGGAGCCGTATTGCTCCAGAGGAACCACGAGCAGTCCGTGATAGCGCCGGGTATTGCACATCGCTATGGATGTGTTGCAGTATGCCCCGGTGCCGTTGGAAAGGATGATCTCCCTCTTGAGCGAATATGACAGATTGACCAGTTCCGATTTATTGAATTTCAGAAAGGACATATTTCAGGAATTTAGTCTTTTTTCAATACAAACGCCACTCTGGCTGGCAAATACACCGGAAGATGACCGTCACTGGCATGGCTCTCGCCGCTGCGAATACGGTCAAATCCGTCAAATCTTTTCTCATCGGAACTCAGGACCACCTTCCAGTTCCCCGCAGGGGCGTCGAAAGTATATCCGGGATATGAGTCCACGGGTGAGAAATTAAATACAAATATACAGCTTCCGCGCCGGAAAATCAATACTTGTTTTGCCTGATCCGCAAACAATAATTCAGGTTTGGAGGCCAGAATGCTTTCATTTTTCAACAAAGAGACCATCTCCCGGTCAAAATTGTTAAGGAGAGCATATCTGAGCAGGCCGTTGTCGGAAAGGGACCACTGCCGGCGGGCGTATTTGAAGGACCAGCCGTTGCCCTCGCGGGGGAAGTCTATCCACTCCGGATGACCGAATTCATTGCCCATGAAATTCAAATATCCGTCGCCGGCCGAAGCCGCCGTCACGAGACGGATCATCTTGTGAAGGGCGATGCCGCGGGAAACCACATCACTGACGGAAGCGCAGTTCATGCTGGTGTACATCTCCTTGTCCATCAGCCGGAAGATGATGGTCTTGTCCCCCACCATCGCCTGATCGTGGCACTCGGCGTAGGAAATGGTCTTCTCGTCATCCCGCTTTGAAGTGAGCTGCCACCAGATTTCGCCCATATCCCACTGCTCGTCGCGGAGTGTCTTTATCCATTTTATCCAATGATCGGCCACTCCCATGCTCATGCGGAAGTCGAAACCGAGTCCGCCCCTCTCAAACGGTGCCGCGAGAGACGCCATTCCGGACACGTCTTCTGCAATGGTGATGGCGGAAGGGTTTATTTCGTGGACCAGAAGATTGGCAAGAGCCAGATAATCCACCGCATTTTCATCTACACCGGGGCCGAAATAGTCATCATAGCCGCTGAAATCCACTCCGAGTCCGTGATTCCAGTACAGCATACTGGTCACGCCGTCGAAGCGGAATCCGTCCAGATGATATTCCTCCATCCAGAATTTGAGATTCGACAGGAGGAAGAAGCGTGTCTCGCTCTTGCCGTAGTCGAAGCAGCGCGACCCCCAGGCAGGGTGATACCCGGCAGAACCGCGGTAAAAGTACAGGTCATCGCGTCCGTCGAAACGGCTGAGCCCCTCGGCTTCATTGTCCACGCTGTGCGAATGCACCACATCCATAACCACAGCAATGTGCCTGCGGTGCGCTTCATCGACCAGAGCCTTGAACTCCTCGGGAGTGCCGAAGCGCGAACTGAGAGCGAAGAAATTGCTGACCTGGTAGCCGAAGGAGCCGTAGTACGGATGCTCCTGAAGGGCCATTATCTGGATAGTATCGTAGCCGAGACCGGCGATTCTGGGAAGGACATTTTCGCGGAATTCATTGAAAGTGGAGACTCCCTCCCGTTCCGAGCTCATGCCTATGTGACATTCATAAATGAGAGGGTTTTTCCTCTTCGAAGGACGGCGGTACTTCCACTCGTAGGGCACCGCCGGGTCCCAGACCTGGGCGCAGAAGACCTTGCTCACCGGGTCCTGCACGGCCCTTGTGGCGTAGGAGGGGATGCGCTCCCCGCCGCCGTCACTCCACTGGATGTAAAGTTTGTACAATGTTCCGTGGGAGAGGAAATATTCCGGGAGAGTGAGTTCCCAGTTGCCGCTGCCTACAGGTTTGAAAGCATAGGATTCGCTGCGTTTCCAATTATTGAACTCCCCGACAAGATAGAGTTTCACCGCATTGGGAGCCCATTCGCGAATCACCCAGCCACCGTCGGGATTCTTGTGAAGGCCGTAATAAAGGTGGTTGTTGATGCCGGCGGAAAGGCTTCCTCCTTCGGAAATGCCGGCTTTGAGAGATAGAATTCTCGAGTGCCTGGCGTCCACCTTATCTTTGTAAGGCAGAAGCCATGGGTCGGCATCATAAATCATTTGAACTTTCTTCGTCATGATTGATTGAAACATGAATCGTTGAAATTGACCAGATAGACTTTCTTCACTCCGCGGGTTATCGCGGTATAGAGCCACTTGATATCCTGCACGTCCAGGTCATCCTGCCAGAAGGGATTATCTATGAATACACAGTCCCACTGGCCTCCCTGGGACTTGTGGACGGTGATGGCCTCGGCGTATTTGAGTTGGATTGCGGCATAATAGTCGTCCGACCGGACCGCCTCATAGCGTTTGCGGCGGGACTTGATGTCGGAGTAATCCGCATCCACCTGGGTGTAGAGATAATTGGCCTGCTGGGGTGTCAGCGACGGGCTTTCGCTGGAGAGGGTGTCGAGAATCACCTTCGCCTGGAAACTGATGCCGCCGCAGTCCGGAAGGGACAGTTCGGCGTCCGCGAATTCAAGTCCGTAGCGGTTCTCGAAGTGGCGGATACGCTCCAGACGCACGATTTCCCCGTTCGCTACATAATCCAGTCCCTCAACCTTGCCTTCGACAAAATGATAACTGTTCTTCACGACCATCAGCCGGTCCCCGCGGGTGAGCCTTTCCTCCTTGTACTGGACCATGGAGCGTATGCCGGCATTGTAGCGGATGGCCCGCTTGTTGGAGCGGCACAGAATCACTGTCTCATCCTCACCGTAGCGCGAATATGCATTCTGGATAGCCTCTATGAGACCGCTGCCGTCCACTCTTTCCACTTCGGCTTCGGGAGCGGCGAGAAGTGCAAGGTCCGATTTGGTGACCTGCCTTTCCTCAAGGATGATGTTCCTCAGAAGAGTGGCGTCTTCGACTATCAGTGAAGCGGCTTCTTTCTGTCTTACGACTGTGGTGAGGGTGCAGAAACGGGCCGCGCCGCAAAGTTTCATCACATTGGGGTCGAGAGCCGGGCTGCGCTCCATCCCGACGGGAGGAAGTTGGGCGCTGTCCCCCACAAGAATCACCTTGCAGTCACTTCCCCGCTCCACGAAATCCAGGAGATCCCTGAGGAGGTCGCCGGTTCCGAAAAGGTTGTCACCGTTTTCGAAAGAGCCGATGAGGGACACTTCATCGACGATATAGAGTGTATTCTTGTCCTTGTTTGGAGCCAGGGAGAACTGACCCATGCCGTTTTCTCCGATTGACTTCTGGCGGTAGATGCATTTATGGACAGTATAGGCCTGCATGTGGCTGTAGCGCGAAAGCACCTTTGCCGCGCGGCCGGTAGGAGCCATCAGGACCTGGTGGATCTGCTCTTCGCCAAGCACTTGTATCACCGAGGCAAGGGCCGATGTCTTGCCCGTGCCGGCATAACCGTCCACCACCATCACCTGCTCGGCCGATGTGACGAACTCCGCGATGCTGCGGAAGAGTTTGTCCTGGCATGGAGTGGCGTCGAATGGGAGGACTTCCCTGAACCTGTTGTATAAAAGATTCGCTCTCACCCCACTCATCGCCGGTTCCTGTTGAAAATTATTGCAATGAAAGAAAGCAGCGGATAGATTTCCAGACGTCCGAAAATCATTTCAAGAGAATATATCACCTTGGCAACAGGGATGCAGTGAGAGTAATTTCCGGCGCATCCTATTCTGCCAAGTCCCGGTCCCACATTGCTTATTGACGCAAGGGAACCGGTAATCGCCTCATCCACCGGAACATTCACAAACAGAAGAAGGAGTGTGGACACCACAGTTATGAGGATATACAGGATTGTAAAAGCCATCACGGAGCGCACCAGCCCGTTTGAAATAATACGGCCGCCGATGCGGACCTGGCGGACGGCGTTGGGATTGACCTGCTTGCCGATCTGGAGTCTGAGGGCCTTGAACGCTATGAGCATGCGGTCCGCCTTGAGACCTCCGGACGTGGAGCCCGCGCAGCCGCACTGGAAAGACGCCATCAGCAGAGCCGCGCACGCGACAGGCGGCCATGCGGAATTGTCGGTGACGGCAAAACCGCAGGTCGTGATATAACTGACGACCTCAAAAAGAGACTCGCTCAGAGAACTCGTCCAGGACTTCCCGCCCGCAGTCTGGAAATGGAGGGAAAGAGTCGAAAAGACCGTGAGAACCACAATGCAGCAGATGAAATATCTCAGGACAGGGGTTCTCAGGGGCTATAAAGAGCGATTCGCCACACTGTAATAAATCAGAGCGAAATGGCAGGACGCGAGAATCATGAACACCACGAAAATGATGTTGATGAAGCCGGAACCATAAAATCCCACACTTTCGTTCTTTATGCTGAAGCCTCCGGTGGCGACCGTGCTGAAAGCATGGTTCACGGCATCGAACACCGGCATCCCGGCAATCACAAGCAGAGCGGTCATCACCACGAAGAGACCGATATACACAGTGATTATGATGCGGAGGGTATCCGACATGCGGGTATTGAACGTATCACGCGAAAGCGATGAAAGTTCAAGGTTGGAGAGTTTCATCCTCAAGGGGCTGCTCGGAGGAATTACCATCAGAAGGAACACCACGACTCCCAAGCCTCCGATGAAATGCGTGGAGGAGCGCCACAGAAGCAGGCTCCTGGGCAACTGCTCGATGTCGGAGAGTATGGTGGAACCGGTGGTGGTATAGCCGGACACGCTCTCGAACCAGGCATTCACCACATTGAAAGGCCCTCCCCATATCACATAGGGAATCATTCCGAGAAGGAACGACAGAAACCAGGAAATGATGATTACCACATATCCCTCACGGATTGTCAAAGCCTGCGAACCCTGCACGAAGATGAAGGGGAAGGCACCGAGAGAAAGGGTCATCAGGAAGCCCACCAGAAGCGGTGTGAAGGCGGAATCGAAGCCGTCGAAAACGGACACGGCTATGGAGAGCAGCATGAAGAACGCGCTCACCAGAAGTGCCATTCCGACATATCTCGATACTGCCTTTACATTCATAGTGTAATTATTTCTGTACGGACTGCTGCGCCTGGCTTTCCCTTTTGGCAATGCGGGAGCGGAGATGGCCGTTGTCAATTGTAATCTGTGTGATACTCTTGTTCAGAGCATGCAAGTTGTCATTGCCGTCGAAGGTCACATTGTAACTGCGGTCGAAAGCCATATAGGCATCGAGGCCGCGCTGCATGCGGAGTATCGGCTTGATGTAGTATGACGAAATGAAGAATCCCAGAAGCACTATCAGGATTATGGTAATTCCAAGGGACACCACTGCGGGCAGCAGTGCCCTGGAGTACATCTCCTGGATTTGCAGAACCTGCTGGGGACTCTCCGCCACCAGAGCCATGTCCCCCGCCACCTTCGCGAATTCATAAAAAGCTATGGCGCAGGACAGAAGCAGCGTCAGGGTTATAAGCGAAAGGCTCAGGATAAGTTTCTTCCTCATATCAGAATCATTTCAGCATCAGAACTTGAAACTGTCCTTGAGGGCTGTAGTCTTGTTGAACACAGTCTTTCCGGCAGTGCTGTCCTTGTCCTTGATATAGTATCCGGTACGCTCGAACTGCACGGCTATCCTGCCGTCGTCTTCAAGAAGGGCGGGCTCGGCGAGGCCTTCGGTCACCGTGAGGGAATCGGGATTCAGGAAATCCTTGTAGTCCTTGTCATCGGGCACCTGGCTCATGTCGGCCAGAGTGAAGAGGCGGTCATAGTTGCGCAGTTCTATGCTTTTCGCATATTCGGCGGACACCCAGTGGATAGTGCCCTTGACAGAGCGCCACTCGCCGGCACCGGGCTTGGAAGAGGGGTCGATGGAACATTTGAGTTCCGTCACATTGCCGTTGGCATCCTTGATGACCTCGTCACATTTTACGATATAACTGTATTTGAAGCGCACTTCCCCGTCCGGTTTGAGGCGGAAGTACTTTTTCGGAGCGTCCTCCATGAAGTCGGCCTTCTCGATATAGATTTCGCCGGTGAAAGGGACCTTGCGGGAAGGCCCTTCGGGATCGGCCGGGTTCAAGGGTGCGTCGAACCACTCCACCTTGCCCTTTTCCCAATTGGTGATGGTAACCTTGAGAGGATCCTGCACCACCATGTAGCGGTTGGAGCGCTCGTTGAGGTCCTGGCGCACGCACCATTCGAGAAGCTGGATATCCATCAGCTGGTCACGCTTGCTGACACCGATTTTCTCGCAGAAGGCCTTGAGGGCCTCGGCGGTATAGCCTCTGCGCCTCACACCGCAAAGGGTCGGCATACGGGGATCGTCCCAGCCGCTCACGATGCCTTTCTGCACGAGTTCGAGAAGCTTGCGCTTGCTCATCAGGGTATATGTGAGATTCAGACGGGCGAATTCGTACTGATGGGAAGGGAATATGCCCAGGGTATGGATGAACCAGTCGTACAGGGGACGGTGCACGTCGAATTCGAGAGTACAGATGCTGTGGGTGATGTTTTCGATGGAGTCGCACTGTCCGTGGGTATAATCGTACATCGGGTAAATGCACCACTTGTCACCGGTGCGGTGATGGCGGGCATGTTTGATACGGTAGAGTATCGGGTCACGGAACATCATATTCGGATGGGCCATGTCAATCTTGGCACGGAGCACTTTCTCGCCGTCTGCAAATTCACCGGCCTTCATCCTGCGGAAGAGGTCGAGGTTCTCCTCGGGAGTACGGTTCCTCCAGGGGCTTTCCCTGCCGGGAGTCTCGACAGTGCCGCGGCCCTGGCTTATTTCCTCCTGGGTCTGGTCATCGACATAGGCCTGTCCCTTGAGAATCATCTGCTCGGCCCACTCGTAAAGCTGGTCGAAATAGTCCGAAGCGTAGCATTCCTTCTCCCACTGGAAGCCGAGCCACTTGATGTCCTCCTTGATGGCATCTACATACTCGGTGTCCTCCTTGGTGGGGTTGGTGTCATCGTAGCGGAGATTGGTCTTGCCGCCATATTTCTGTGCCAGTCCGAAGTTTATGCAGAGACTCTTCGCGTGGCCGAGGTGCAGATATCCGTTGGGCTCCGGCGGGAAACGTGTCAGAATGCTTTCATATTTACCTTCCGCAAGGTCTTTCTCGATGATTTCCTCAAGGAAATTCAGATTTTTTTCTTCCATATCAATATACGTTTTATAAACTCGCAAATATAACAAATTCCATCGAATCTCTCATATTTTCGCGCACATGTACACAAATGCGGAAGAAAATAAGTACTTTTGGCAGAACAAACAGTACTGACAATAAACTTTTCAAGATATGTCTTTCATCAACAACGACTTCATGCTTCACAGCGACTCGGCGCGCGAACTGTTCCACAACCATGCCGAACCCATGCCTATAATCGACTATCACTGCCACCTGTCACCGCAACAGATTGCCCAGAACATACAATTCCGCGACATCACCCAGCTGTGGCTGGTGGACGGACACAGCGGCGACCACTACAAGTGGCGTGCGATGAGAGGCAACGGTGTCGGCGAGGAGTACATCACCGGCGACAAACAGGGCAGCTGGGCCACATTCGAGAAATGGGCCGAGACGGTGCCTTATACCATGCGCAATCCGCTGTATCACTGGACTCATCTGGAGTTGAGCCGTGTGTTCGGCATAGACAAGATTCTCAGTCCGAAAACAGCCCGTGAAATATATGAGGAGTGCAACTCCCTCCTGGCTACTGAGGAATTCAGGGGCCAGTCGCTGATAAGGAAGTTCAATGTGAAGGTTGTCTGCACGACGGATGACCCCGCCGACGACCTGAGGTGGCACCGGCAGATAGCCTCTCACCCCTTCGGAGTGAAGGTTCTTCCCGCCTGGAGGCCCGACAAGGCCATGGCCATAGAGAACCCCGGGGCCTACAAGGTTTATATCGGCCAGCTCGGCCAGGCCGCCGGGATGGAAATCCGCACTTACCGGGATCTTGTCGAGGCTCTGGCCAAGCGGCACAGTTTCTTCGAGAGCATGGGATGCAGGCTGTCCGACCACGGTATGGAGACCTTCTATGCAGCACCATATACCGCCGCTGAAGTGGACGCTGTCTTCAGAAAAGTCCTCGAAGGCAAGACTCCTTCAGCGGAAGAACTTGAAAAGTTCCGCAGCGCCTTCCTGCACGATATGGCAGTGATGGACGCCGAATCAGGCTGGGCACAGCAGTTCCATGTCGGCCCCATACGCAACAACAACACCAGGATGTTCAATTCCGTGGGCCCCGACACAGGCTTCGACGCCATCCACGACATGCCGTGCGCCGCACAGGGGCACCGTTTCTTCGACCGCCTCACAATGGAAGGGAAGTTGGCCAGGACCATACTCTACTGCCTCAATCCGAAGGACTATGAAGTGCTGGCGGCCATGGCATACACCTTCAATGACGGCACTGTCCCCGGCAAGATGCAACTCGGCAGCGGATGGTGGTTCCTGGACCAGGAGTACGGCATGCGCAGGCAGATCGACGTCCTGAGCGCCCTCGGACTCCTGAGCCGTTTTGTGGGAATGCTCACGGACAGCCGCAGTTTCATCAGCTATCCCCGTCACGAATATTTCAGGCGCATTCTGTGCGATGTCCTCGGCAGCGACCTCGAAAGCGGCCGTCTTCCAATGGAGGAAATGGAAACCGTCGCCCGCATGGTGGAGGACATCTCCTACAACAATGCGGACAACTATTTCGGATTTTAGTTTCATGTCCTGTAAAAATGGCTAAATTTGCGGTATATTACGAACTTTTTCTAACCCAGCAATTCTGAATATGCATTATGTATTTGTAATCAACGGACGCCACGACAAGGCTTTCATCGAAGACGAAGTCATGGCTCAGCTCAAGGATGTCAGCATAGATTATGAAATCTACAAGACTGCCAGCGAAGGCGATGCCACACGTTTCGTGAAGATATATTGTGATTTCCACCCTGAAGATGAAGTATGCTTCGTAGCCTGCGGCGGAACCGGAACACTGAGCGAGGTTGTCAACGGTGTAGTCGGGTTCGCCAACAAGAGCGTCGCGCTTCTGGCCTACGGTTCGGGAAACAACTTCCCCTTGAGTTTCCCGGGAAGGGACTTCCGTTCGGTCAAGGACATGGTCGAAGGCGAGACCGTCAAGTCGGATGTCATCAAATGCAACAACGACTACTCCATCAACGTCATCAACCTCGGATTCGACTCCATGGCCGCCTTCTTCGGCGCCCAATACATTCTGGAAGGCAAGGACAAGCCCTATCTCCGCGGGACGGCCAGATCCATTATCTTCAACCGGTTCAACCACTACAGGATTGTCGTTGACGGCGAGAAGATGTCCAGGGGCACAACCATGTTCTGCACGATTGCCAACGCATCATATTACGGGCAGAATTACAAATGCGCTCCATACGCCAGAATTGACGACGGGCATATGGATGTCGAAGTCAACCGCAGTACATCCCTACTTACATTTGTTCTGATGTACCGGCACTTCAAGGACGGACATCATGTCGAGAACGCCTTCTGCCGCAGAAGGATGAAATTCAAGAATGCAAGGCATGTGGAAATATCGTCCAAATCACTGATATACCTCTGCGTGGACGGGGAGCTCGTTGCATCGAGGCATTTTGACATCAATTTGATAGACAAGGCGGTGACACTCAGGCTGCCTGCTAAAAGGGAGGACTAAATCATGAGCAAATCCATTTCCGGCGAACTTTCAAAGAAAATCATACTGGCCATTGCAATACTGGTTCTCGGCGGCATTGTAGGCATCAGCGTATATTCCGGGAAAGTCGTGAGCCGTTCGGCTACAAAGACGGTGAACAACTCGATCAGCTCCTACATAAGGGATGTAGAAGGCATCATCGGGGACGTACGCATTGTCAAGGACTTCATCTCCTGGCAGATGGCCTCCCTTTCCGATGATGAAGGCAGAATCTCCGAAATCAAGGAAAAGGCCCTGGGATTCAATCCGATGATTGCGAACATAGACATCATCCCGGGCTGCAAAGACACTCTCGAAAAGTGGAGCGAGCCGTATGAATCGGAGAAGTACGGCAAAGTGGTCACTTTCACCGCGCCGCTTACCGATGCTTCAGGCGTACAAACCGGGACAATAAGCATAGACATATTGCTTTCCGGTATTACGGAAAGGCTCGGCAGAGAGCACTATTTCGAAAATTCGTACTATACTATCGTAAGTCCCGGCGGCTTGACTCTCAGTCACCCGGACAAGAACTTCCTGCTTTCGAAGTTGACGGATGTCGCAAGCGACAGGAACGACGAGAGTTTGAAAGTGCTTTCGGAAAAAATGACTTCCGGGCTCACCGGCTACACCCCTGTCAAATCCACCAAGTCCATCGCAATCTACGGTCCCGTGAGCAACGGCTGGTCCGCAGCCATCGTATGCCCTGCAGGTGAACTCTTCGGCTGGATTGTCAAATTCCAACTGCTCCTCCTGCTAATAGCATTGGGAGACCTTATCCTGCTGTATTTCGTCACCGACAAAATCATCAGCCGCACAATAATGCCGCTTACCGAGATTACATATCTCGCCAAGAGTGTGGCAAAGGGCAATTTCCAAACCGAGATTCCCCACATCGAAGGCAACACCGAGATGTTCCACCTGCACGAAGCTCTCAGGAACATGCTCAGGTCAATCAACGATTACATTTCGCAACTGAAGACAACCACGGCGGTCAAAGAGCGATTCGAGAGCGAATTGTCAATCGCCAGCAAGATTCAGCAGCAGATGCTGAACACGGATTTCATCAATGACAAGGATGTCGATCTGTTCGCCAAACTGATTCCGGCGAAGGAAGTCGGCGGAGACATGTACGATTTCCTGCGCGAAGGCAGGACAGTATATTTCGCAGTAGGCGACGTGTCAGGAAAAGGCGTTCCGGCCGCCCTGTACATGGCAATCTCACGCTCTCTGTTCCACTATGTTTCAGGAATATCGATGAGTACCAGCAGCATAGTCTCATGCATCAACAGTTCGTTCTGTTCGGGAAATGAGAACAACATGTTCATCACCATGTTTGTCGGACGAATTGACCTGGATACACGCGAACTGGTGTTCTGCAATGCAGGTCACAACCCGATTGTCATCATATCTCCTTCCGGTGAAGCGAAGTACATACATGCGAAGTCCAATCTGGCGGCAGGTGTGTTCGAAGAATTCCCGTATGAGAAGGAAAGTGTGATCATCGAGAAAGGGTCCCGCCTGCTCATCTACACCGACGGAGTGACAGAAGCCGAGAATTCAACCAAGAATCTGTACGGAGAGGACCGCCTGATCGACTTTGCCAAAAGCATGAGTCCTGATACTCCATCCGAAGAATTTGTAGAAAAACTGGTTGCCTCAATCAAAGAATTCACAGGTGACAACGACCAGAATGACGATATCACGATAATGTCCGTCAAGGTCTGAAAATGACTTGACCATTCCTGTGGGAGTCACGCAAAACCCCGCCACAATGCACTGTAGCGGGGTTTTATTTTTCTTGTTCCCAATTCTTTTTACTCCCGGGGGAGTTTGAGGCCAAAATTCCCCCGTTTTGACTTTGAAATGCCATTCCGGGGGAATCCGAGGCTATTTCTCCCCCGACGTCCTATCTTGTTTCGGCTCATTCATAGCACTACCCTATTCCGTTACAATCTCCCACCGCCCATCACGTTTGCTACCAACTCGTTTAAGCACACCTTTTTCCTGAAGTGCTCGTCATCATCGACAAGATAATCTCCTTCGTGTCGGCGTACGTATGTATGGCCG
>JAKSKQ010000035.1 GCA_024401675.1 Bacteroidales bacterium
AGGTTGCGAGGAAGTTGACGGCCATATGACGGGCAAAACCTAGCTCGAAGGAGAGATTGGCCACGGTGGCAATGTCGTAGAGAACGTTAGTCCCAAGCCTGTAGTTCATGCGCGCGGGTTCGGGCTCAGGCTGTGGTTCGGGCTGTGGCTGGGGCTCGGGAGTTGGAGCTGCTGAAGGAACGGCCGGTTCGGGTTGCGGGGATGGAACAGTGACTGCCAAAACGGAGGCCGGGAGAGAGGCAAGCGGGGTCAGTGTTACTACCAACTTGTCAAAGGAAATTCTTACTTCCGCAAATCTGGAAGGATTGAGGATGTTTTCGGCATACCAGTTCCAGTTTCTTTCGCTGCCATCAGAATCCAGGGCAAGGATTTGTCTCTTGATCACAAGTCCGTCCCTCATGGTAGTGATGGTCTTGATTGAATCCAGGAGGATTCCGGGGATTGTATCTGTGAAACTTTCCAGAAGCGCAGAGGCCTCGATATGAAGCGGTTGCTCGGGCAACACCTGAATCAGCGAGTCAGGAATCGAACACACATCGACAAGAAAATCGGCTACAGACTGAGCCCTCTTGCCAGCCAGTATCATGGACTTTACCGGGCGGCCTTCAGGGGACGCGTTTCCGCGGATAGTCACTTCAAGGCCTGTCACATCGTGATTGCCGCTGATGACTTCAAGGGTGTCTTTGAGAGTGGAAAATATCTCGGCATTATCATAAAGAGTCGTGTCGATTGATGCGGAATTCACTGCAAAAATCACACGGAACTGAAGAGAATCGGACTTGGACGAAGCTGAAGAAATGCCGCTTATGAGGGTAAGCAACAAGAAAAGCATAACTGTCATTTTGACAGAAATACGCGTTGCTATGGCCTTAAAATACATAATTTCAGCTTAGTGTTATGTTATAAAATACCCCCCCATTTTGATGGGGGATGAGGGGAACTTTCAAAGTTATATATTATTACCCGAAAATTCAAATATTTTATAAGGAGAAGCTCTCAAAAATCAACATATCAACAATTTCTGATTTGATTTGATTAAAGGATGGAAAAACACTATATTGCGGCAATATTTCCGGTTATGAAAAAAGTAAACATTTTCCTTACAGCACTGATACTGTGCTTCACGTCCGCTCTCTGCATGGCGGAAGATTTCGAAAAATTGCCTGCGCATAAATTCAAGTGCGACGGACTTGAAAGGACATATTACCTCTATCTTCCCGAAGACCTTCCTGAGGGGGCTCCGCTGCTGTTCTATCTGCACGGCTACGGTAACAGGCACCCCAAGTCGGTGGAGTTCTGCGCCCTTGCGGACAAGGAGAAATTCGCTGTCTGCATCCCCCACGCAGCAATCGACACCTACGGGAAGCACGGTTGGAATGTGGGATATGAAGTGCAGGTAGGATACAAGGTGGATGATGTGGCATTCCTTAAGAAACTGGCGCGCTACCTTCAGAAGAAGTACAGCTTAAGCCGCGAAAATGTCTTTGTAGCAGGACTTTCCAACGGTGGGGAAATGTGCTATCTGCTCGCCTACAAGGCACCCGACTTCGTCAGGGCTGTGGCTCCCCTATCGGGGCTTACAATGAAATGGATGTATGATTCCCTCACACCCAAAAAAGCCGTGCCACTGATAGAAATCCACGGCACAGAGGACAAGACATCCCACTGGAACGGGTGCTTCGACAATCACAAATGGGGGCCTTATATCGCTGTTCCCCTCGCTGTGCAGAATTGGGCTGTAGCAGCCCGCTGTGACCACGAAATCACTGAAGAGCTGCCCCTGCTGAGTCCCGATTCGCACAAAGTAATAGCACACAAATACGTTTCGGACACCAATTCCGGAATTCAGGTCCAACTATATGAAGTAATCGGCGGCGGACACGGTATCAGTACCGCCGACCTTCCCTACCCGCAGATAGTCTGGGACTTCTTCAAACATTACATGGTCACTTTAAAATAATTTCATTAACGTTGCGCGAATAACCCAAGCACCTGAACTGATACCAGATGGACAAAAAATCGGTCATAGCCAAAAGATTCGCGAAGCACACTACATTCAGCCTTTTCGGAACAGCGACCGATACTCTGGTACTTTGGATTTTTTCACATTTCATACTCGAAGGCACCTATGTGGGCGAAAACGTCATCTCACCCGCCATTTCCTTCGAATGCGGCAACATAGTCAACTTCCTCATTTCATCATGCATTGTCTGGCCTGACAGGATGAAAGGCAAGAGCAGGAAATCCAAATATAAGCATTTCCTGGCCTACAATCTGTCATATACATCAGTGTTCTTCCTGAAAATGGGCCTTCTCCAGTTCTTCATCTGGATTACAAGAGGATGGGATGTCGTTGTCTGCAACATCTTCGCTCTGATGGTGGCCGGAATCGCAAACTTTGTGATCAACGACCTTGTGATTTTCAAGAACAAGAAGGTTTCCCTGCCTAGATGATCTTGATAATATTGGAGAATCCGGTGATATCGAACACCTCCCGTACAGAAGGCTGCATATTCTTGAGGACAAGCACGCCTGAGCGGCTCTGTACACTCTTCTGAAGCATGAGGAACATCCTCAGCCCGAGACTGGATGTGTAGGACAGTTTCTCGCAGTCGATTTCAATGTCCGGATTTTCGCTTGTCATCAGGGGAGCAACAGCATCCTGAAATTCTCCTGCGGTTGCAGTGTCGATGCGGCCGTCAATGACCACATAGGTCTTTGCGCCTTCGTTGTTGATAGTAACAGTCATAATATCATGTGTTTAATTATTATTTTCATTCGGAAAAACCTCTTCCACAAGAGATACGAACTCTTCATACGCAACTGTCCCGGAAAGATTCTTCAAAGACGAGGCGAGAGTCCGGTAGTGCCACTCGTGGGCTGAACGCTCCTTTTCACGGAATATCCGCCAAAGCGCATCACCTTCGATGCGGTAATCTCTGGCGATGGCCCTCATGTTGGCCAGTTTGTCGGAAAGGGCCACAATCTGCGAATCCCTGTCGGCAGCTGCGATTCTCGCCATAGACCGGGTCTTGCGCTCCCTCCAGGAAAGTTTTCCTGCTCCGTCAAGGCAATCGCTCTCGATATCGACCATGTGCGCGACTCTTGGCGAAAAGGTCGAAGCAATTTCCTCGAGTGTCACGGGAGTGTCCTCCACTGTATCATGGAGCACCGCCGCAGCGAGCACCTCCTGATCAGAAGACATGGTGGATGCGATAGACACGACTTCCAGAGGATGCACGATGAACGGGAAGCCTTTCCCGCGCCTTTCGACACCCTGATGCGCATCCACTGCAAAATGGATGGCCTTGTCGAGGAAACTTGTATCTATATGCTTTTCAGCCATGTCAAATATCAAAATTTATATTCTTGAGTCTGTCCATGAGAGACTCAGCCTCAGGTCTGTTGCGGTCGGACACTCCCCTGTACTCGTCGAAGAACATTTGGATGCCCGGCACGCCGCTTCCCTGAAGATAAAGATACGCGATGCAGATGTTCTGCAGGGCGAGAGTACTTGAAATTATATTCAGGTCGGTATCGGCAATCTCGCTCAGACTCAGTTTATAGGCGGCGTCAGAATAATTTTTGCGGAGCCTCTCCACATCTCCAAGTGTCTTCAGTCCCATCTTCAGCAGAACTTTCAGGAAAGGCATGAGGCTGGAATGATATATCTCAGCCTGATTTACGGCAGCGATTTTCTCTTCAAGCGCACGGAAAGGCTGGGTTTCGAGATAGCGGCGGAAAGTGTCGGCATCCAGCGCCACATCATCGAAATTGCCGTCTTTGACAAGTCCTTCCACCTTGTACCTGTAATCCGCAATCTCCTTCCTGATACGGGAGAACTCCTCGTCGGCAAGTTCAAGCATGCCGGCCAGACGCCTGAGATTGCGCAGATGCTCGACCGGAATCTCGATTCCGGTCTTGTAGCCGATGTCATGGTCGATAGTCGCCCAGACGTGCTGCAGAGCCGTGCGCATCTGAACCTCGAAGCGGAAAGTGTTCACCTCGGGAAGGCTCTCGTCTTTGAACAAAGACTCGGGGATGCGGCAGATGTAGTGCAGCGACATATAGCCGAAACTATTGAGTTCATGCATCTTTCGCTTGTCAACCGAATTTTTCCAATCCACATCGAAAACTTTCGCAATCAAAGCGGCCACCTTATCCACATCATCGGTATAGAAAGTGGTGATTCTGACGCCGACAATATCGGTCAGGTCGGAAATGGAAAAATACTTGTACCCCTTGAGCTCCAGCTTGCCGTGAAGACTTTTGCGGTCCTTGATTCTGGAATCGACGGCCGTGACAGTGACACCCGAATTGGCCACAATTTTGGAAGTTTCCTCAGTGACAACCTTTTTCATCACTTTCCACACAGCAGCATACTGGTCGTACTGCTGCAGTATCATCTGTGAAGACGGGCTGAGTGTGTGTTCGTTTTTCATATCAGGACCTACGCGGGCTTATACAAACTACAAAGATAATAAAATTTAGTATCTTTGCAGGCATCTGAAAACAGTATTTGAATATGGACTATATTTCTCTCAAAGATAAATGTGTCGGGTGGATCCGGACCTGGTTCGAGACCAACGGCCCGACATGCAGTGCGGTCATAGGAATGAGCGGCGGCAAGGACAGTACTGTCTGTGCGGCCCTGTGCGCCGAGGCGCTCGGGAAGGACAGGGTCATCGGAGTTGCGATGCCCTCCGACGGGCAGAGTATCAATGAGGCGGACCAGATATGCAGTTGGCTCGGCATCAAATACTTGTGCCTCCCGATCGGAAAGGCCGAATCCGCTCTGCGAAGTCTCGGCCCGCTCACCGGAGTGCCGGATGGTTTCTCCCGCCAGAGCATCCTGAACATCCCCCCGAGAATCCGGATGACCATACTCTACGCAGTAGCCCAGACGATGAACGGAATGGTGGCGAACACCTGCAACCTCAGCGAGGACTATATCGGATACGCCACTCTCTTCGGAGACGCGGCGGGGTCATTCTCCCCTCTCGGGAAACTGTGCGTCAGGGAAATACGCGGCATAGGTCATGCAATGGGCATTCCTTCCCGCTGGGTGGACAAGAAGCCTGATGACGGACTTCCGGGTTCAATGGCGGATGAAGACAAGTTCGGCTTCACTTACGATGTGCTGGACAAATATATACGTGAGGGTATATGCGAAGACGCGGCCATACGTGAAAAAATCGACCGTATGCACCGCGCCAATGCCTTCAAGACGGAAATGCTTCACATTCCGTCATTTATCGTAGATCTCGAACTTTGAGTTCTTGCTCTTGAATTCGGGGACTATCTGCTTCATCTTGATGACCATGGCGGGAATATCCACCTGAGTCGCGAGATTCGTCAATTCATCAATCGACTTGGAAGCCTCTTCATAGTCATACTCCCTGACTCTTGCGATACGGATTCTTTCGTGAGAAGTGGGATCGGTGTTCTCGTTGTTTGCAAGCACCTCCTCATAGAGCTTCTCGCCGGGACGCAGTCCGGAATAGACTATTTCGATATCTTCGCCGACCTTGAGACCGGCAAGTTCGATCATTCTCCTGGCAAGAGTGTCGATTTTGACTGATTCGCCCATATCGAAGACGAAAATACGGTTCTCGAAGTCCATTGTGGCGGCCTCCATCACAAGACGACAAGCCTCGGGAATAGTCATGAAGAATCGGGTAATGTCGGGATGGGTGACAGTTACAGGACCGCCACCGGCTATCTGGGCCTGGAAATGAGGAATTACCGAACCATTGGAACCGAGGACATTACCGAAACGTGTGGTCACGAACTTGGTCTTTCCCTTTACATGGCCGGCAGCCATTGCAAGTCCGAGCGACTGCACATAAATCTCGGCAAGCCTCTTGGAGCATCCCATGATATTGGTGGGATTGACAGCCTTGTCGGTTGAAATCATGACCATCTTCTCGACACCGTATTCGATACATTTGTCCGCTATATTCTTTGAGCCCAGCACATTGGTGAGAACTGCCTCGCAGGGGTTCTCCTCCATGAGGGGAACATGTTTGTATGCGGCTGCATGGAACACGATGTCAGGCTTCCAGTTCCTGAAAGCATAATCGACGCGCTGAAGGTTCTTCACGCTGCCGATGCAGGGAACGAATTTCAAATAAGGGAAGCGGACCTCCAGTTCAAGACGGAGATTGTGCAGGGGGGTCTCGGAATTATCAAAAAGGATGAGTTGCTCCACACCCATTACGGCTATCTGGCGGCAGAGTTCGGAACCGATAGAGCCGGCGGCTCCGGTAATCATCACCGTCTTACCCTTCATCTGAGCCTTGATTTCATCCATTGAAATCTTTATCTCATCGCGGCCCAGCAAGTCTTCGATGTTCACTTCGCGGATACGGGCATTCTTGAGCCGCCCTCCGACAACCTCGTCAATGCTTGGAGCGACCATTGTGGCAACTCCTTTCTCACCGCAGCATGAAATCACAGTCTCATTGCGGACAGATGACTCTGTAGGGAAAATGATGCAACCGACCTGATACTTCGAAATCAGGGAAGCAAGCTCCTCCTTGGTATTGAAACGGAGAATGTTGAAATTGGCGATGGAAATATTCTTCTGCTCGTCATCGTGATCATCGATGATGCCGACCACATTGAAGTGACGCGAAGTCTGAAGTCTGGTGATGAGGCCCACTGACTTGGGACCGGTACCGTACACGAAAGCGCGTCTGCGACCGTTGGCCTGCTCGATTTTGTTCCTCAGGTAATCATAAGTGACAATCATGCAAATCCTGACGCCGACAATCGCGAAAGCGGTGAAAAGGAAATCGCAGGAAAGAGCAAGCACGAACGTGCGGGTGATTTTGTGGGAAGGCAGGAGAACGAGCAGGATCAGAGCGAAAATCACTTCCTTGGCAGCAGTGGCGAACAAATGCCACTCGAGATCGACCATAGACATGTGGCGGATGATTCTCTCGTAATTACGGAAGATAAGCATCACTGCAACCGTGCTGATTATCGCTCCGCACACCCAGCATGCAATGAAATTCCAGTCACTGTAATTCCGTGATGCGAAAAGGTTCATCACAAGGAAAGTAATGACCGAACAGATAACGGACAGCAGCAAGTCCAGGACAAAGACAATCCTCGTGTCAAGGTACTTGGTTACATATTTTCCTAAAAAAGACATAGCTGAATAATAAAATGATGCTTAAACCCTGCAAATCTAACCCAAAATATTCGCAATGGCAATTATTTATGCGATATTATATACTCTGCTATCTGGACGGCATTCAGGGCCGCTCCCTTCCGGATCTGGTCACCGGACAGCCACAGGGTGATGCCGCAGGGATTGCAGAGGTCCTTGCGGACACGCCCCACATGTATCTCATCCTTGCCTGCCGTAAACAGTGGCATGGGGTAAATCCGGTTCTGGGGATCGTCTTCGAGAATCACTCCGGGAGCGCTGGCGAGAGCATTCTGCACATCCTTGACTTCGAGAGGTTTCTCGGTTCCTATCCACACTGCTTCCGAGTGGGAGCGGAGAGCGGAGATTCTCACGCACATGGCAGAACACCTGACATCCGAATGCATAATCTTCCTCGTCTCGTTGAACATTTTCATTTCCTCCCTGGTGTATCCGTTGTCGGTAAACGCATCGATCTGAGGTATTACATTGTAGGCCAGCTGGTATGCAAATTTATCCACAGTGACCTCAGAACCAGCGGCAAGGTCGCGGTACTGCTGCTCGAGTTCAGCCATCGCCAGGGCGCCGGCGCCGGAAGCGGACTGGTAACTGGCGACATGGATGTCAGTTATATGTGAAAGATTCTCTATAGGCTGCAGTACGACCACCATCATGATTGTGGTGCAGTTCGGATTGGCAATAATATTCCTCGGATGCGCCAGAGCATCGGCGGCATTGCACTCCGGGACCACGAGAGGCACATCCGGTTCCATCCTGAAAGCGCTTGAATTGTCGATCATTACGGTGCCGAATTTGGTAATGGTGTCCGCAAATTCCCTGGAAGTGGAGGCTCCTGCGGAAGTGAACGCGATATCCACTCCCTTGAAGTCATCATTGTGCTGAAGCAATTTCACTTCATACTCTTTCCCGCAAAATGAATATTTTCTCCCTGCGCTCCTTGGGGAGCCGAAAAGAAGCAGTTCATCGACCGGGAAATGTCTCTGCTCGAGAACTCTGAGAAATTCCTGGCCTACAGCGCCGCTTGCGCCGACAATTGCTACTTTCATGATATTATCCGAAATTGAAAATTATGTGCATTGTCTCCTCCAGCAGCTGAACATCGGCACCTTCCCTGAACATTACCAGGATAGTGTCATCTCCGGCTATGGTTCCCATCACATTATCTATCTTGGAGGCATCGATGACAGAGGCTATCGCAGATGCGAAACCCGGACGGCATTTCATGATACAGAGCTGGCCGGAAATTTCCATCCCGGTCACAGGCAGTCCGCTTCTGGGATGCCCGACCTGGGGCATCTTGTAGTAGGTATTCCCGAACACGTCCGGGACCTTGACCGCGCCAAGTTCCTTGATATCTCTCGAGAGAGTGGCCTGACCGACCAGAATCCCCCTCTCCTTCATCGCATCTGAAAGTTCTTCCTGGGTATGTATTCTGCCGGATGAAATGATTTCAGCGACAATCTTCTTACGATTGAATTTTCCTTCCATATCTGCTGAAAATGTTTACAAGTACACTACCGAGAACAGCGGAACAGACAGACCCCATAAGAACTGCTATCTTGCCGGCGTTGCGGAGAAAATCAACCGTCTGAGGAGTCTGGTCTCCGAATGAAAGTGTATCCACGAAAATACTCATTGTGAAGCCGATACCGCCAAGACAGGCAACCGCAAAGAACATCGGCCAGGTGGCCTTCGCCGGCATTTCGCCGAACTTCAATTTGACTGCCGCGAAACTTGAAAGAGTGATTCCGAGAGGCTTTCCGACAAGAAGACCGAGGAAAATACCCATACCGACACCGCCAAGCGCACTGTCGTATGCAAATACGTTGAAATATGACGCATCCGGAATCCGGACACCCGCGTTGGCAAGGGCGAAGAGCGGCATTATGAGGAAATTGACATAAGGAGTAAGGGCCTTCTCGACTCTCGAACTCATATCCATGGAGCGGCCGGCAATATTCTTGAGCTTCACCAGGCAGACTTTCTGCGCCTCGTTGGGGAACTCGGTGCTGCCGCCGAAACCGTCATAACTTTCAAGAAGGGAAATGTAATGATTCCTCTTGTGCATATACTCATCCTTGCCGTACCGGGGCTTGTTGGGGATGAGGAAGGCCATCACGACACCGGACATGGTGGCATGGATTCCCGAGTAGTAGAACAGAATCCATACGATTATTGCAAGGAATATGTAAGGGAAATAACGTTTCTCGCCCATTTTCCGAAGGAAGACGACAAACGCGATGACCACTGCGGCAACCAGAAGCAGTCCGAGATTTATTTCCCCGCCATAGAAGAAAGCCACAACCAGTATGGCTATCAGGTCATCCGCAATGGCGAGAGCAGTCAGGAACACCTTCAATGACATGGGAACCTTGTCTCCCAGAACAGTGAGGATGCACACTGCGAATGCTATGTCCGTCGCTGTCGGGATTCCCCATCCGCTGGCAGCGGCAGTGCCGTGGTTGACCAGAGTGAATATGAGAGCAGGGGCGCAGACGCCGCCGAATGCTGCGATAATCGGCATCAGGGCTTTCTTGAGCGAGGAAAGCTCGCCGTGATCCACTTCCCTCCTGATTTCGAGACCGACAGTGAAGAAGAAAATTGTCATCAATATGTCATTGATGAACTTTTCCACCGTCATGTCCCTCGGAAAAAGGGCATCCACATAACCGTTCTGACTGTAAAGGTGAATCTGAAGATTCGTCTGGAGGACTGATTCATACAATTCCCTTGTAAAGGGAAGATTGGCAAGCAGCATAGCCACTGCAACACATACCAGCAGCAACACACCCTGGAACCAGGGGTAATTCGAGATTTTCTCGGTCCCCTTGTTGAGCCTGGTTATCTGCTGATTCCACTTATCTAATGCCATTTTGCTATTTTTTTAAAAAATATCCCGCTAAGTTAGCCAAAAATGCCGAAAAACTGTAATTTTTGTGTATTTTTGCGATATGAAAATAGTCAAGGCCCTATTCGCAGGAAGCAGCGATTCGCTGTCAGGACGCCCGAAGGAAAGATTGAAGGAAATCGCATTCATCGGGCGCTCCAATGTCGGCAAGTCATCACTCATCAACATGCTCTGCGGCAACCGTACCCTCGCAAAGACCTCATCCACACCCGGTAAGACAAAATGCGTGAATCATTTCCTCATAAACGACAACTGGTATCTTGTGGACCTGCCCGGGTACGGCTATGCGAAAATGAGTCTCACAGCACGTCACAAACTCGAACAGATGATCAACTCGTACATTCTGACATCACCGGAGCTTGTGACGCTTTTTGTTCTGATAGACTCGCGCCACGAAATCGGCCGCAACGACCTGGATTTCCTTACAAGACTGGGAGAAAGCCAGGTGCCGTTTGCCGTGATTTTCACAAAAGCCGACAAACTCGGGCCCAAGGCTCTCGAGGACAGTATAAATTCGGGTAAACGGCAGATACTTGAAATTTTCGAGGAGCTGCCTCCGGTTTTTGTATCTTCAAGCGAGAAAAAGACCGGCAAAGAGGAAATCCTCGATTACATTGACTCAATACTCAAAATATAATACAACATTTAACAATCTGTCAAATCATGAACAACCAGCACAATTTGAAATTGTTCACTTGCAGGGCCTCCAAGGATTTCGCGCTCAAAGTTGCGAAATCTCTCGGCATCCAGCTTGGAGAAAGTGAAGTTCTCAATTTCAGCGACGGCGAATTCCAGCCGGCCTACATCGAAAGTGTCCGCGGAGCCACAGTGTTCATCGTTCAGTCCACCTTCCCTCCGACAGACAATCTATTTGAACTTCTGATGATGCTGGATGCGGCGAAAAGGGCATCCGCACACAGAGTGATTGCCGTCATGCCGTATTTCGGATGGGCCCGTCAGGACAGGAAGGACCGCCCGAGAGTACCTATCGGAGCAAAACTGGTTGCCAATCTTCTCATAGCCGCAGGCTGCGAGAGAGTCATGACCTGCGACCTTCACGCTGACCAGATCCAGGGATTCTTCGACATTCCCGTTGACCATATTTATGCAAGTTATGTATTCCTTCCCTATCTGAAGGAACTCCAGAAATCCCTGCCCAACCTTGCCATCGCCGCTCCCGACATGGGCGGAGCAAAGAGGGCCAACGCCTATGCGAAGGTACTCGGCTGCCCGGTCATCATCTGCCACAAAACCCGTGACAGAGCCAATGTTGTGGGCTCCATCACAGCAATCGGAGACATCAAGGACAAGGACATCATCATTGTGGACGATATGATAGACACAGCCGGCACCCTCACCAAGGCCTCACAGGTACTTATGGATATGGGGGCCAGGAGCGTCAGAGCCTGTGCCACTCATCCGGTACTCTCCGGTCCGGCATACGAGCGCATCGCCGCGAGTCCCCTCAAGGAAGTGATAGTGTCCGATTCCATTCCCCTGTCACAGAATCCGGACATCGACAAGAGCAAATTCACTGTACTTACCCTGAGCGAAATCTTCGCCAAGGTCATCAGCAGTGTCTATAACTACGATCCCATCAGCAGTCTGTTCATCCACTGACACTGACAGACTTGGAAATCGGCTATGCTGAAACTGTTCGCAATCACACTCGCCATAGTGCTCATCTGCGTGATCGGGCTCAGTTTCAACATTCTGCGCGGGAAGGAATTCCCCGAAACAGAAGTATCCTCCAACAAGGAGATGCGCCGCAGGGGAATAACCTGCGCCAAGCAGGACGAAATGCGCATCTGGAGGAAGAACCACGGCGGCAGAAAACCGGACTGCCCCGCCCCCGACTGCTCCGAATGCGGAGCGTGCAACGGAAAAGAAACATTTATCGAAAAGAAGTAAGTTTATGAGTCTTGTAGCAATAGTAGGACGTCCCAACGTCGGCAAATCCACTTTGTTCAACCGTCTTGTCGGAATGAGGCAGGCAATAGTGGACGAGACCGCAGGCGTGACCCGCGACCGCCATTACGGCAGGTGCGAGTGGTGCGGAAGAGAATTTTCAGTAGTTGATACGGGAGGATACACGTCCAATTCCGATGACATATTCGAAGAGGAAATCCGGAAACAGGTGATGCTCGCCATCGACGAGTCGGACCTCGTGCTCTTCATGGTCGATGCAAAAACCGGAATCACGGACTATGACAGCGACATCGCGGACATTCTGCGCCGCAGCGGCAAGAAAGTCGTGCTGGCCTGCAACAAGGTCGATACAGGCGAGAAAATGTACGATGTATATGAATTCTATTCATTCGGACTCGGCGAAGTCTGGAGCATCTCAGCCGCCAACGGAGGCGGTACCGGAGACCTCCTCGACGAAATCTGCCGCCTCCTTCCGCAGGAGGATGAAAATGTGGACGACACCCACCCGGAGCTGCCCCACATCACCATAGTCGGCAAGCCGAATGTCGGCAAATCATCGATGACCAACGCCCTTCTGGGCAATGACAGGAACATCGTCACCCCCATCGCCGGGACCACGAGGGACTCGATAGCCACCAGGTACAACAAGTTCGGATATGATTTCATGCTGGTCGATACCGCCGGGATGCGCAAGAAGACCAAGGTCCACGAAGACCTCGAGTTCTATTCGGTGATGCGCGCCATCAGGGCTGTCGAGCATTCGGATATCTGTATCCTGATGCTGGACGCAACCACCGGTATGGAAAGCCAGGATCTGAATATCTTCAACCTGATTGTCCGCAACCGCAAGGGCTGCGTCGTGGTGGTCAACAAATGGGACGCCATCGAAAAGGACAATTACACCATGAGGGACTACGAGGACGCCATCCGTTCCCGCCTCTCCCCTTTCAGTGACGTGCCTGTGATATTCACCTCCGTGCTGAACAAGCAGAGAATCATGAATGTCCTGGACGCCGCGATGAAAGTCTATGACAACTATTCCAAGAAGATTTCCACTTCACAGCTCAACGACGTGATGCTTCCCGAAATCGAGAATTATCCGCCGCCGGCCTGGAAGGGTAAATACATAAAGATAAAATACGTCACACAGTTGCCGACACGTTTCCCGTCATTCGCTTTCTTCTGCAACCTTCCACAGTACATCAGGGAGCCGTACAGAAGATTCGTTGAAAACAAGCTCAGGGAGCATTTCGACTTCTGCGGCTGCCCCCTGCAGATATTCTTCCGGCAGAAGTAGGACTTCAGGAAGCCGGTTCGATATTTATCATCTGGATTCTGAAACCGTTCTCCCGTCCCTCTCCATTGTAATAGATGAAGATGGTGACATTGAAGGACTTGGCCCCAGCCTCAAGCAATCCCACAGCGGTCTTGGCATAATCCTGGGAGACCTGGTGGCGGATATTGAAGGAAGTGGGAGTGTAAGTGGAGAAAAATGCCGAGAGGATGCGGACCGCCTGCTGGCGGCTGCACACATGGCTTCCGCTGCCGATGTTGACATCCACATTGTCATCCATCCACGCACTGAGGCTTTCCACATCTCCCCGGAGTATGTATTTGGAAACAGGCAGGAACACGTCGCTCACCCCTGACACATTGCTCTGGGCAGAAGTTTGAAAAACACATACGAATGCGGTCAGAACCGCGAGTAACATTTTTTTCATACAATTCAAAAATCATGAAAATCACTCTCCTCACCGTAGGCAAGACCGACCTCGACTGGGTCAGGGAAGGCATAGCCATCTACAAGGACCGCCTGAGCCACTACTGCAGGATGGAAATTGTCGAGATTCCGGCTCTCAAGGGAGTTTCAGCCCTTTCAAAAGACGAAATCAAGACAAGGGAGGGCGAACTCATCCTCAAAGCCCTCGGTCCCTCCGACTATGTCATTCTCCTAGATGAAAGGGGCAAGCAGCCCACTTCGCTGGAGATGGCGTCTTTCCTTCAGGAGAGAATGTCCCACATCAGCCGTGGCGGCTCACTGGTCTTCGTCATCGGCGGCGCCTATGGTTTCAGCAAGGCCGTCTATGACCGCAGCGCATCCCTCCTTTCCCTCTCACGTATGACTTTTTCCCACCAGATGGTGAGAGCGATTTTCATCGAACAACTCTACCGGGCCTTCACCATTCTCGCCGGAGAGCCCTACCATCACGAGTAGGACTGCTTCGGAAGTTGCACCACAAATGCGGCGCCGCCAAGGGTGAACGATTTCTCATAGCGGATAGTCCCGGAGCACTTCTCCACAATTCCCTTGCACATAGCCAGTCCGAGACCCGCTCCCGCGCTCTTGGTGGTGAAATTCGGCTGGAACAATTTATCCTGATTCTCCGGAGCAACACCGGGGCCGTTGTCTTCGACAAGTACCTCATAGTAGCCTTCCCGGATTGAATTCCTCAGCTGGACAAGGACTTTCCCTCCTGTGGTCCCGGAGATGGTCAGAGCCTGCACCGCATTGGTCATCAAGTTCACGAATACACGTATCAGTTGGGGTTTCGGACCGTATATCACCGCATCCCTGTACCCCATATATTCGATTTCTATGTCCTGACGTCCGCTGAAGAATGTCACCTGGTCCTGAAGCATCTTGTCCAGATTTATCTCCACAGGCTCCTGAGTGTATAGTTTTGCAAAAGATGAGAACTCATCCGCAGTTTCGGTGAGGACATCGACATGTTCGAGAATGATGGCGGCTATTTCACTGAACTTCTTCTCCCAAGAGGGGTCCCCCTTCTGCTTCAGATACACAAGTCTCTGAAGTTCAAGTTTTATGGGTGTGAGAGGGTTCTTGATTTCATGAGCCACCTGGCGGGCCATCGCACTCCAGGCCTTGTCCCTCTCGCTCTGTGCAAGTTTTATCGAACTTTCCTTCAGGTCATCCACCATCCTGTTGTATGAGTCCACAAGCAGGGACACCTCGTCCCGGGGTTCGTATTTGATGTGTTCGAGTCCGCCCGAGGCATTTTTCATCTTAGCTGAAACTTCGGAAAGCGGCTCGAACAGACGGTCAGTGAACCGGCGTATGACATTGAAGACAATCAGCAGCAGGAACAGGCTTATCGTGAAGAGCAGAATCGCATGTGGAACCACTTCAATCATCACATCCCTGCGGCTGTTGCCGAAAGGCACACAGACAATCGCGAGCATTGTACCCTCGCGGTTCAGGACAGGAGCATAGAGATTGTAGAAATGCACTCCCCTGACTTTCCTGCTTTCGACGAAGAAGCGCTGTCTCTGGCGGCAGATGCTGTCGAAGGCCATGTCCCCCATGCGCATGCTGACGAAAGGTGAAGAGAAGGCATCGGAAGCGGTCGAGAGAAACGCCTTGCCGGAAGTCCGGTAAAGGGTGATGTCGGTATTGGCGTCATTCCCGGCATTTCTGAGGAAAGACAGGAAATCCGCAGTCTCTATCTCTCTGGAGGACTGGTAATCACGACATTTATTCTCAATCAGCGATTCAACGGAACTTACTCCCATGGACATAAGCTCCATCCTGTCGGCAAGGCTCTTGTCCAGCACAAACTTGACACTGACTGTGCTGAGGCATCCCAGCACCACAACGACAGACATGATGACAGTCGCATTGATTCTTCTCCGGAATCCCTTAACCTGGGAGGGCCCAGGCCTTTTGAATCCGCCACCTGTCCAAAGGAAAACCAGCATCACGAAAAGCACCACGAGGAAAAGTGACAGATATCCCGAAAGCAGCATCAGCGAAGAACGTAGCGGACGAGAGAGAATCACCACCTGCTCGTCATCCACAGCATATATGAAATGGATGTAACGGTTCTTAGTGAAGAAGGATTTACCTCCGTCTATTATGCTCTGGTGGAAGTCATCGATGATGATCGGGTACGCATAAGAGCCCCTGTAATTGATGAGCTTGCCATCGGAATACTTGGCATAGGCGTAAATGCGGGGAATATAAATCTCAGTCGGTTCGGATGAGTCGAATGAGGAATATACACTCGAGGACGAGCGGCTCTGACGCTGTCCCTTCGAATCCAGGTTTATGAGGAAGTATGTGGTGGAGGCGTCCCCGGCGGAATATGTGAACATTCCGGTATAACTGATGCGGCCCTGCAAGCGTTTGGCGACAAAATTCGAGCCCGGGGCTATCAGGGTGCCACTGAAGAACTTTTCCGAAAGGATGCGGGCGGCATTCCTGTCCCCGGTGCTGACAACATCCACGGAAACAGTATAAGATGCAGCCTCCTTTTGGAAATATGACTCCTGAATACCGGAAGTTATGGAGGAGATGTCGGAACTGTTCTGCAGGAAATACGGAATCCTCGGATCCGAAGAGATGTCATTCTCGATTCCGAGAAGGTGCAGTTCCGTCATCAGGTCCCTCTCCACCGAGAGACGGTTTGCCCATATTCTTGTCCGCGATGATTCTTCTATCGAATGTTCATACAGGGACATTGCGAAAAACAGCACGGAAACCGCCAGTGACAATATAGTGATACCCTTGTATGTAAGGATTTTATGATTTGCCGGAACTCCCTTGAGAGAAGCTGTTACACTCTCGAGCATCTTGGCCAGCAGAAGGACACCCCCTATCTGAAGGGTGCTGAACACGATGGCAAGAAGTGTGAGCAGGAATCCTCCGCTATACCACTGGGGCTCAAGCGCGATGGATGAATTCGATAGCAGATTCCACACCGACCACAGGCTCCAGGCACCAAGTGCTATTATGAATACAACCAGAATGAAGCCCCATCTCGAAAGAGCCTTGCGGTTGCCGAGAATGTGGTTGAAAAGACGCAGACGGTTAAGATAAAGTCCGAGTACCAGTAGAAATACCAGACAACAGACACAGATGAATGCGCCGAACGAATCCAGTATCTCTCCGCTGGAGAACAGCAGAGGGGAAAAGAGCATTCCGCTGACCCTGCTTCCGAAGATGCCGCCTGTGCTGTTGGAAATGACAAACAGAGGCCTTCCCTTATATTCGACTGGCTCCCCGATTCCTTCCATCAGTGTGGATATGCCGGCCTGCTCTCCAAGTCTCAGGTATCCGGCAGCCTTTCCTCCGGATGCCACGCGAAGTCCTCCCACAACCGTGTATCCGCTGATATCGGACTCCTTCCTTGCAAGATACCATTCATCGCCGAACTGTGTCAGGACATAATCCTCCCCCAAATGTGAAATGGGAGACGAGAGCCCGAACTCGAGATGTGTCAGGTACCCGTCGAAATGCGGAATCAGTTCATCTCCGAGAAGAGGGAATTCGTTCTGCCATCTGACAAGCGAATCTCCGAAGTAAGTATAGAGGACCATATCATCCTGAAATCCGGAGATATTTGTCTCGCCGCAGGTAAGGATGCGGTCAATGCAGGAGTCAAGATAATCGAGTTTGAGGGATATGATTTTCCCGGCCCTGGCGGATGAATTGCGGAAAGGAAGACGGATGTTGTTCGAGCTCAGGAAGAAGGACAGTACAATGACAAGCACGGCAACCGCCAGAGCCGCCGCGCCAGAAAAGCGCAAATGTCCTTTTATCTTCCGTCTAATAGACATAATCCTTTACATCCTGCTGGGAAATGGTTTCCGAGGAGGAAAGAATGAGCAGCCTCTCCACCACATTGTGAAGTTCGCGGACATTTCCCGGCCATGACTTGTCCACAAGCATCTTCATGGCTTCAGGAGATACCTTCTTGCGGGCCATTCCGGTATCATTGCCGATAGATTCTATGAATGACTCCACAAGCATGGGAATATCGGACTTCCTTTCGTCCAGAGACGGGACCTTGACAACTATCACACTGAGACGGTGATACAGGTCCTCCCTGAAATTGCCTTTGGCGATTTCCTCCTGAAGATTCTTGTTGGTGGCGGCCAGTACCCTGACATCCACATTGATGTCGGTATCGCTTCCGACCCTGCATATCTTGTGTTCCTGAAGCACTCTGAGCACCTTGGCCTGGGCTGCAAGCGACATGTCCCCTATCTCGTCAAGGAAAAGAGTGCCGCCGTCGGCCTGCTCGAATTTGCCCTTATGCTGCTTCACCGCTGAAGTGAAAGCCCCTTTCTCGTGGCCGAACAGCTCGCTTTCAATGAGTTCGGAAGGAATTGCGGCACAGTTCACTTCTATGTATGGAGCATTTGCCCTGTCGCTGAGACGGTGCAGGCTGCGGGCCACCAGCTCCTTTCCGGAACCGTTGGGACCGGTGATGAGCACTCTGGCCGAGGTAGGAGCCACCTTTTCTATCATTTCGCGTACACGCGTAATGGCTTCGCTTTCGCCCACC